>CAZKOZ010000015.1:0-9551 GCA_964554525.1 uncultured Candidatus Saccharibacteria bacterium
TTTTCTAGAGCACCTAAAAACCACCCCTTCGCTCGCGAGCAGAGGGGTGGTTTTTAACTAGATAACAGATGGGTTTATTGATAAACCGAATGATCTCCGACAGCAATAAGGGTTATCTGTTTTTTACCTTCATAAACAAACAAGATTCGATGACTATAATTAACCGAACACGAATAACAATCTTTCAACTTCCCTTGCAATTTATGAACTTTAAGTTTTTTATGATTTTTAGTATCTTTCAAGAGCCCGATAACAACCTCAGCCTCATCTTGGAGCGCGGGAATAAGTTTGCCAAATTGCTTTATAAAACTTGGCTTGTATCCAATTTCCATAAATTTATTTTAGCTTTTTGGACAAGGCTCTTAAATCACCCTTAAGTGTTGGCTCACTCATTGATTTCAATACCTCCTCTAGAGCTTCATCATCAGACATGCGAATAATAGCCCGACGAACAACATCAGCTTTATTAGCGCCGGCGCCAGACTTCACAAGATGGTTTAGCTTCTTTTCAACTTCCGCGTTAAGCGGCACAGATATTGTAGACATGATATTTTATTGCTTATTTTCTAATGACACTATATTATCATATGATAATATAGTATGCAATAGCCCCTAACCTTTCAAATAGGTAGCTAAATTAAATACCGTATAGATTTTTCAGGTTAGTTTTTACTTGCTGAGCAAGCTCATCCAAAGAAATTCCTTTTATCTCTGCCATTTTTTTGTAGACTTTTATAACATATTGTGGTTCGCATCTTTTACCTCTGTGTGGAACCGGCGCGACAAACGGCGAATCTGTTTCGGTTAAAATTCTGTTCAGTGGAACAAATTTAATAACTTCGTCATAGTCGTGAGCAAAAGTGATAACTCCGGTGAAAGAAATATAAAATCCAATATTTAAAAACCTTTCAGCTATTTTTGTATCGCCGGCGAAAAAGTGCGCTTGTCCGCGAAGTTTGCCTCCTGCCGTTTTTTTATATTCTTCTAAAATCACCAAAACGTCTTCATAAGCATCATGAGTTCCCTTGCTTGGGCGAATATGGAGCATTAGCGGCAAATCATTTTCCAGAGCAAAATCAATTTGCGCTCTGAACTCTTTTTCTTGCTCTTCTTTATTACTAGACCTGAAATAGTCAAAACCGCATTCACCCACACAAATAGTTTTTTCATCCAATAGCTCGGCGAATTTTTCAGCGTCAAAATCTTCATTTCCCGCTTCGTTTGGATGAAGTCCAATACATGCGTAGAAATTTTCATTTTCTTTTGCGAGTCGCGCCGCTTCTTTAGAAGTTTCTAAATTTACACCCACAGTCAAAGTCCCGACTTTCTGGTCGCGCATTTTTTCTATCACCTCATTTTTATCATTATCAAAATCGCGAAGATTTAAGTGAGAATGAGAATCAAAAAATTCAAAAGACATGTTATTTTATAAATTTATTTTTCTGTGAAGCAATTTCTGTAGGAAGAAAAAACTCTTCTTTCGCTTTACCGAGTGCAGAAAATTCCCTGCCACGGTTATTTGATGCTCTATAATTTTCTAATTCGTCCACGGGAATATCTATATAAGTTATGTTTCCATCAGCGACACCTTCTTGTTTGTTGTACCAAACTGCCTCATCGTATGATTCAGTAAAAAATGAGCCGATTGGTCTATTTTTAAATTCTTGACTCTCTAAAACCCAATCTGGTATTGGTGTTAAATCTGGAACATCTGTTTCACCTCTATATAGCCGAACAAAACCATCTTTAACCGGTGGTGTTGATTCTAACTTGTCACTTTTACTCTCAAAATTTTCCATGCTAATCAAGTCGCTTAAAAATTGGTTCTTTTGGTGTGGTGCGAGTCCCTGCAGCTTCTACAACTTTCGCTGAAGTTTCCGGCATGAAAGGTTCAAGCAAGACGCCCATATAGAAAAGGTTGAGCATTAGCCTTGCCACATCTTCTTTTGCTGAAAGTTCGTCTTCTTTTATTTTCTTGAAAGGTTGTTCGCGAGCAATAAAAGTGTCCATTTCACGAACTTCATTCATTAAATATTCCAAAGCTTTTTGCGGTTCAAAATTTTTAAAGGCGTCGTGATATTCTTGCCCCACATATTCCTTATCTTTCCAAACAACATCCGGTTCCGGAAGATTGACAACCACATCATAATTTTCAGCCATCTTAACGATTCTGTTTGTCAGGTTTCCGATACCGTTTGCCAAGTTTGCATTGTAACTTTCTTTTATCATCTCCATTCCGATCGGAGAATCTTCAAATGAGCTGACATTGTAAGTCAGATAAAAACGCAAGCCATCCGCGCCAAATTCTTTTACCGCGTCGTAGGGGTTTATCACGTTGCCCAAAGATTTTGACATCTTTCTACCATCTGCGGCGTTTAAAAAGCCGTTTATAATTACCTTATCCGTGTTTTTAATATTTGCTGCCATAAGCATCGCCTGCCACATTGCGGATTGTTGGCGGAGGTTGTCTTTTCCCGCAATTTGAATCGTAAAACCCTCTTCCCAAAAAGTTTTAAAATTCTCTCTATTTGGCCAATCCAGAGTTGAGATGTAGTTCACTAGCGCGTCAAACCAAACATACATGACCTGGTCTTCATCGCCCGGCACCGGCACACCCCATGGCATTTTTTCCTTCTTCCGAGAAATTGAAAAATCTTCAAGCCCTCTTTCCGTAAACTTTTTAATCTCGTTAAAACGAAAATCCGGCAAGACAAAATTTTTATTTTGCTCGTAATAATCTAAAAGAGGTTGCGTAAAATCAGAAAACTTAAAGAAATAGTTTTCTTCACTTATAATCTCTAAATCTCTATCCGGATGAATCGGACATCTGCCATCTACGAGTTCGCTGTCTGTTTTTTCAAGTTCGCAACCAACACAATATTTAGCTTCGTATTTTCCTTTGTAAATATATCCATTTTTGTCCACCAGTTTCCAGAACTCTTGCGCCGCCAAAACATGTTTTTCATCTGTCGTTCGGATGAAAGTTAAATCTGAAGACAAATTCAAAATATCAGAAAGACCTTTGAATTTTGCAGAAATTTCATCAACATATTCTTTAACATCTACACCTTTTTCATACGCCTTCTCCCAAATTTTTGTTCCATGCTCATCTGTGCCAGTATTAAAAAATACTTTGTTTCCAATCAGTGTATGATATCTAGCCAAAACATCAGCGCGAATAATCTCCATTGCAAAACCAACGTGTGGGTCAGAGTTTACGTAAGGCAAGGTTGTTGTAATGTAAATATTTTTAGACATTTTGTTTCTCTGTCATTCGTTCTAACTCTTTGGCTTTGGCTGACTCCAAGTCTTTCACATATTCCAAGATTGTTACCGCAACAGGAATGGCAAGTATAAGACCCCAAAAACCGGCCAAGTTTATACCAATCAATACAGACAATATAACCACAAGCGGCGATATGCCTGTCGCTTTTTGAACAATCAATGGTGAAAGAAGATAGCTTTCAAGCTGTTGAATGACAACATATACAGCAACAACCAATATGGCAAGCGGTAATCCGCCCGCAGCAAAAGACAAAGTAATGGCCGGAATAACCGCCAGATAAACACCAAAAGGAATAAGCTCGAAAAATCCCGCGATAACAGCCAAAAGCAACGCGTATTCCATTTTGACAATTGAAAGTCCCAGGAAGGTGAGAAGACCGACAATAATCGCCAAGACAAATTGCCCACGCATCCAAAAAGCGATTTTTCTTTGTGATCTTTCCCAGAGACCAATAACATATTTTTCGTGTTGAATCGGTGTAACTATTTTCAAAAAATTCTCAATTCCATCTTTTGAGATCGAAAGATAAAAAGAGATGATAGCAACCAAAGCAACGTTGGCAATTCCACCAAACAAAGCAG
This sequence comes from uncultured Candidatus Saccharibacteria bacterium, assembly GCA_964554525.1. Classification (GTDB taxonomy): domain Bacteria; phylum Patescibacteriota; class Minisyncoccia; order Phycocordibacterales; family CSBR16-119; genus JAUPTX01. The sequence continues at coordinate 3,868 of CAZKOZ010000015.1, forward strand.
AGAGTGTGGACATAACTCCGGACGAAACAGTGTTAAACAAAATTCTGATACCTTCAATCATATCAGCTATGGGAGCGCCTGTGTCACCTCCCTGACCCAAAGCACCAACATTTTCAAAATTAAACCCTTCCAAAGAAACGCTTTCAGGGAAATATTCTGTTATAAGAGGAATCAAATTTACAAGCTCGCGAATCAAAACCGGAACAAAGAAATAGAAAACCAAACCAAAAACAGCAACGGTTATAAGATACATGAGCGCCACCGCCAAAGACCGATTTAAACCAAGGCGCCTTTTCAGGCTTCCGGCAGAAATACTTATAAACGACGCAATCACAACAGACGTCAGGATGATCAAAACTATTGACTTTATTTTGATTAAGACCAAAACAAGCCCTGAAATAAGAGCAAGGGTAAGAATCGTTCGAGAGCTTATGTTGATGGAGTATGTTTTATTTTCCATACCCACATAATATCAGTTTTTGAAGCTGTTTCAAACCCTGTAAACCCAAGAAATTTTTTCTTTAAAATAACTTATGATTTCAGCAATTTTTACTCTCTCTTGTTCTCCAGTGTCGCGGAAACGCACAGTTACAGATTCATCATCTAAAGTTTCAAAATCTACAACCAGACAAAACGGCGTACCGATTTCATCTTGTCTTCTGTATCTTTTTCCAATATTCCCATTATCGTCAAAAACCACATTACCAAATTCAGATTTAAGAACACCAAAAAGATCTTTGGCTTTTTCCACCAGCTCTGGTTTATTTTTAAGAAGTGGCGAAACGGCTATTTTATACGGAGCGATTTTTGGATTTAAAGCCAAATAAACCCGAGGCTCATCGCCCAAACTGTCTTCTTTGTAAGCCGACAAAAGAATGGCAAGAACTGTTCTGTCTAAACCAAAAGACGGCTCTATTATATGAGGAACAAAAACTTCCGCTTCCCCTTCTGTTTGGTCAACATATTGCAGTTTTTGACCACTGCCGTCTTGGTGACGAACCAAGTCATAGTCGCCGCGATACGCGAGACCGTAAAGCTCTTTCTGTCCGAAAGGATAATCAAATTCAAAATCTATTGTGCGTGATGAATAGTGCGCTCGGTCTCCGTCACCAATTTCCACATCATGGACTTTGTTCATGTCGAGCCCAACAGACTCCATCCATTCCAGCATTTCATCTTTCCAATATTCAAAATGTTTCTGCCATTCTGACGGTTTTACAAAATATTCTATTTCCATTTGTTCAAGCTCGCGAAGACGGAAAATAAAATCTCGAGGCGTAATTTCGTTTCTAAAAGCCTTGCCAATTTGCGCAATACCAAAAGGCATTTTTGGATTCATAGAGTCCACGACATTTTTAAAATTCACAAAAATACCTTGAGCTGTTTCGGGGCGAAGATAAGAAGTGGCGGCAGAGTCTTCCGATGCACCAACTTTTGTTTGAAGCATCATGTTGAATTGTCTGACTTCGCCAAGCGAATTACCGTCCGGGCTTTTAATTCCCTTTTCGCGTATTAAATCCGCCATTTCCGAAATGGAAAGACCTGCAGCAGAAAATCCATTTTCCTCTATTAAATTGTCAGCTCTGTATCTTTTGTTGGTCTTCAAATCTTCTACAAGTGGATCAGAAAAATGATCAACGTGACCTGTTGCTTTCCAGACATCTTGATTCATGAGTATTGCGGCATCGAGCAAATACATATCCACGCGAGAATGCACAAATTTTTTAAGCCAGGAATCTTTTATATTATTTTTCAAAAGCGACCCCAAAGGACCGTAATCATAAGTCCCCGCCAAACCTCCGTATATTTCAGAACCCTGGAATATAAAGCCTCGCCTTTTGGCCAAAGATACGATTTTCTGCATTAAATCATTATCAGTCATATATTACTGCACTTTATCATTTTGGAAGTTATAATTCAAATCCCTGTCTAATCTGTGCGTTATTGGGGAATATGTTCCAGTAATTGACCTATTGGTTAGAACATCCAAACCTTTGAAGTTGATATTTTCAACAAGATTCATGGTGTTTCCGATATGGATTGTCGATGGATTAAAACGAACCTGAAACTCAACCTCCTTGGGAGGCAAAGAAGTGCCCGCGCCTTTTCTAACCGTGCCCGCATTCCAGATAACCTCTTTGGTTGAAGCATTATAACTACCAGACTCACCGGCAGGACTTGTGGCGCCAACCCAATCAACATATATAGGAAGACGACCCCTCACCTCAGCATTGCCGACGTCGTTCAAGGAATTAACCAAAGACCATTTAATAGAATATGTAGTTGACTGATTGCTTGTCGGAGGCAATGGCCCGGAATTGCTTAAAGCTCCGCCATAATAAAGAGTATGTCCGGCAAACTGCATATTTGTCGCAACCCTTATAACCTTTCTTTCAAAATTTTTGATATCTTGATGTTCATTGTTAACCGAAGGTTCTCTTGCTTTGATGCTGATGTTGACATAAGCCTCGGATCCAGCAGCTGTTGGCGGCGTGGTTTTAAAGCTAAAAGAAAGCCTACCAGACTGACCGGGGCGGACATCGGCAAAGGCGGGAAAATTTTGTTTGTTCCAAATAATAGTATTGGTTGCTGACTCAAAAAATCCACTGGAGGTTATGGATGAATAGTCTACAATACCCCCGGATATTTCAGCTGTTATCTCGACATCGGTAATTCGTGTGGACATAGCATTCCTCCATTCAATGTCGCCGGTAACATTGCCTCCAGATGCCACCACAGCTTCTGGCGCCGCGCCGCTATTGACTAAAAATCTGGTATCAAGAAATGGTTTTTGTATGTGAACAAGATAACTTTGAGTGTTGAATTGAACACCCATTTGTCTTTCGTTAACATCTTTCTGCTGACCAACATAAACATTGAAAGCTCTCTGCTCTCCAGACTGCGCAACAAGAGTTCCGTTGACTTTAATTTCTCTTTCAACTCCTGGATTCAAATCACCCAAAACCCAAATATTGTCGCCAAAAGTTGGCATGGGTTCTGCGCTTTTAAAGTCAAAACCTCTTGGATAATTTGCCACAACCATCATATTTTTAACTGCGGCAGGGGTGTTCAAGCTGGTCTTAATTGAAAAAGAAAGGTTTTGATTAAAGCCGCTATTCTCCGGACCTATCACAGATAGATTGACCGGCGCCGAAGAAATATTAATCGTATACGTTCTTTGTTTTACAAAAATGGCATTTGAATCAGGAACACGATACTCGAGTGTGATATTGATATCTCTGGTTGATCCTTGTTGACCAAAAAGAGTCACGTTTAGCAATTCTTTGGCAACACCTCCGGCAGGTATATCCCCGATGCCAATTCTTTGTCTATACATATCTTCACCAATTCCTGCCCCTCGTTGATATTCGATGAGCAAATCAGCGATTCTAAGCGGCGCATTGTTTCTGTTTGATATCTGTATTTGTAGGGGCAGTTCCTCTCCACCAGAAGCAAACGCATTACCAAGAACAGTAATATCTATGTTATCTGCCGACACAGTATTTGAACCTCCAAAAAACATAAAAAGCCCAAAACCTGCTGAAAGCAAGAAAAAGATTATCGCTCCAAAGAAAAACTTTTTGAAGATTGAAGATTTTAAAAGACTTGGTTTTCTATTTTTCTTGGGCATTGATAAATCAGAATCGCTCCATGTGTTGGGTATTTCGTGATCGGACTTGTGAATTTCCCCGCGAGGTTTTGGATCGATTTTTAAGTTTCGACTATATATTTTATTCTTTAGCTCGTCTAATTTTTTAGAAGTTTTACCGCTCTTTGCCATGACAAAATTATATCACAAACTTTAGACAAGTTGTGTGGCGCGAAGTGATTTGTTTATCTCTTTTATGATTTCTTTTTTCTTTTCTGATACAACTTTAAGAGTCTCGCTATTAAACGGACTTACCACAAAATCTCCGGACAGATCGTTTCCCCAATAGCCAAGAGCATTTAAAATCTTGATTATGATAAGAATCTCCAAACCTTTTTCGTTGCTATCTAATTTGTGAGAATCAATAAAATAAAAAGATTTTAAAATATCATCAAAAAGATTTTCGTTTGGCTCATCTTCGGCGGAAAGTTTTTTTAATAATCTCAAAGATTTTATTTTTACAGCATTCTTGGAAAATGAATCCAAAAAAGTCGCCCCGACCAATCTCCAGCCGGCTTTTGTCATAACAACAGAAATCTCACTGAAAGAAAAATCTTGCAAAGCAAAACGCAGTTTTGATTCCATTTTTCTGACACCTTGCGCCGTTGCGCGGATCAAACCCAAATCTCTAGTAAAGATAGAAAAGTTTTTATCTGATTCTCCTTTTGAAGAAGAAGAGATTACAAATCCCTTGGTTGTGTAAATTTCATGAGACATCTATTTTTTGATTTTAATCTTGAAAGATGCGCTATCAAGCACAAGCTCTTTGTCGCCACCTGATTCAAATTTTATAGAAGAAACGCCAGCAATTTTTTGTATATCTTTTTCAAATTTCTCAACAATTTTTACCCCCTCTTTGTTCGTATCTAAGAACAAAGATATTTTCTCTTCGGGTTTTAGATCAGCGTCTTTTCTAAGAGATTGAATAAACCTTAGAAGCTCTCGAAAATCTCCTTCTTGTTTAAGCTCTTCGGTAATTTCTGTGTTTAGTTTTATTTCATCACCCGGCAGGACTTCTTTAACGTTAACTTCGTCTTTTATCAGCTCTAGATATTCCTTCTTTAGCTTATCCATAATCGTCAAAGACTTTAGCGGTTGTTTGACTTTGATATTCTGTTTCTGGCGCTCCATAAGACCAAGAGATACGATATCCCTTGTCGTCTTCATATCTCTTATAATCTTTTTATTGAATCTTCTTCCTTTCGGCCAAGACTCCAAGTGAACAGATTCTTCTTTGTCAAAAGAGACGGCTTTGTAAACCTCTTCGGACACAAAAGGCGTATAAGGAGCCATAAGTTTTGAAATTTCTCTCAAAACAAATCTCGTTGTCGCCAAAGAATGTTCTCTGTCGGTTTTGTTATCGCTTTTAAATCTGTCGCGAGATCTTCTTACATACCAATTAGAAAGATCATCAATAAAATCAATGATAGGTCTTGTACCACGATCAATCTCATATTTATTTAACGCATCAGTAACTTCCTTGGTTGTTTCATCCAATCTTGAAATAACCCAAGCGTCTAGGATGTGTTTTTTACGCGGCTTTGCCTTTTCTCCTTTTTCATACATCTGCCAAAAAGAAAGAACATTTCTCAATCTTCCCATAACTTTACTCTGAAGCTCATTTACTCCTTTTTCAGAAAAGGCAACATCTTCACCTCGCACAGCGGGAGAATTCATTAAAAACAATCTGATAGCATCGGCGCCATATTTATCTATCATGTAATCCACTTCTGGATAATTTTTTAAACGCTTAGACATCTTCTTCCCGTCCTCAGCCAAAACAAGCCCGTTTACCACAACATTTTTAAATGGAGATTTATCAAAAAGAGCTGTTCCCAAAACCAAGAGAACATAGAACCATCCGCGTGTCTGATCAAGCCCCTCCGCAATAAAATCCGCAGGAAAACCTTTTGTTCTTTTTAAAAAACCACCAACCGGATCAAATCCGTTTTTTACAAATGGATAGTGTTTTTGCGCGTATGGCATCGAAGCAGAATCAAACCAAACATCAAAAACATCTTCGATTCGCTTAAAG
>CAZKOZ010000016.1:0-9234 GCA_964554525.1 uncultured Candidatus Saccharibacteria bacterium
GATGATAACATCTAAGAATTTCTGATTCTTGTTGCCGGCGCGGTCGTAGACGGTTATAGCTATTTCATGTTCCCCCGGAGAAAGTTTTGAAAGTTTGTATTCATTGTTTCCCAGAATATCGTAATCGAGCGTTACGCCATTTACAGAAAATTCAAATCCTTTAACGCAAGATGTTTTATCAGATGTTTTTAGGTTCAGCACAACTCTTGGATCGGTTAAGTCGGCACGCTTGATTTCAGATGCTTCGATTGTTGGAGGTGTGTGGTCAATCTTGATTTTAAAGTGTTCCGTTGTTCTCCAGCCATTGTTATCTTGAAGCGCCAAGTGGAAATACCAAATACCATCTTCAATATTTTCATATCTTTTTTCAACGATTGCCGGTCGGCTTATTGCGTCTGGTTCGGTGTTTGGATTTCTGTCAAAAGCAATACGGCTTGCCACAACATCTTTATCTATATCCCAAGCAAAAACCGCAGTATTTTCTCTTCGCCAAACAATTCCGGGGTGAGTGCTTGAGGTTATTATGCTGTCCGGCTCGCAGACCTCTGTCTCTTTTTCAGTTTCTTGGGCGGGTTTTAGTTCATCAACCTTAATCACTTCCGGTTCGCGAATCTCCGCTTCCTTTATGGCAAAGCTTGCTGAGGAAACTCCTTTTTGAATATTTGTGCCGATGCCATCGTTGGCCAAGATTGAAGACTGCGTTATGTTAAGCGGCGCTGTTCCTAAATTTCTACCGCGAAAATTTACCGTCAAAAGTCTGCCCGATGATCCGCGATAGCCTGGCGTTAAGACAACACCTTCAAGCTTTATCTCGCCGGTGGTATTGGAGAAGCTTGGTTCAACTGCCCAAAAGTCAACGATTGATCCGGATTTTGACACTGATACAACTTGTAATTTATCAGCCGGAAATTTAATTGTTGCCGACGCGGCATTCATTGCTTGTTCAGGACTCGAAACAAAAACCCCAACAGAGAAAGTTTGGTTTTGCGTGTAGGTTCCAGAAGACGGACTAAAAGAAAGACTTGCCGCCAAAAGGTTGCCGGGGAGGAAGATTAAAACCGTAAAAACAAGGACTATAATCTTTCTTGTATTCTCTTTAATTCTTTTGATTGTTTTTTCCATACAATAAAAGTTAATAAAAGCAGGGCAATCACAGCCACCAGCAGGATTCTTTCATTAAAGCATTCAACACCGATACAAATTTTACCATCAATCGGAACTTTCATAATTCTTTCATTACCGGCATAATCCATCGCTTTGACCGTAATCTTTTTGTTCAGTTTTTGATTTTCCAAAACATGCGGACTTTGAGCATCACGAAAAACTCTGCGTCCTTCTGTGACTTCATATACTTTAACACCCGTGCCTTTATCCAATGCTTCAAATATCAAAACATATTTACCATCTGCGATATTTATGTCTTTTACGATTATAACATCAAAAGGCTCGGGCGGGTTTCTGTCGGTCAACAAAACAACATAGTTTTCTTCATAAGCGCCTTTTTCTCTTACTTGTAATATTTTCTGGCTATCTGTGATTTTTTCTTCTGTGCCAGCTCCATCATTTAAAAATATAGATACGTCTTTAATTAAAAATTCAGCGCTTCTAGCATCTTTTGGGACGGCAACGATTTCAAATATTTTCCCATTTCCATTAAAACCCCCCGCAATGATTCCGGCAAAACTTATTTCGTTTGTTTTTGTTTTGGATGGATTTTCAATCCAAGCGGATATAACACTGCTGCCTGTGATTATCTGCTTCACTTCAATGTTTTCACCGACGATAAGTGTTCCTTCTATTGCGTTATAAAATTTATTTTGAGTATCTATTTCGACTCCCAGCAAAATTTCATCGCCAACTTTTGTGTCACTTGCCTCGAAACTTAAAAAAACATCACCGGCAAAAACAGCTGTTGGAAATATTATAAAAATTAAAATTGTATAAAGTATTTTTTTCATGATTTTTGATTACCCTGTCCAATAAAATGCCATAATAGAGAAGTCTACCAAGTTAATTCTGCCATCACCGTTCAAACAATTTACTTCTGTGGCGATGATTTCTCCAACAAGCGGTTTGCCATACCAAAAGGCGGCGATAGAAAAGTCCACCAAGTTTACTCGCCCATCGCGATTTAGATCTGCGCGACACTCACCCTCGCCCAGCTCTTTTTCTATATTTTGATTTCCAACCAAAAAGGCAACATGTCTTCCAAAACCGCTAGACTCTCCGGTTTCTAAATTTGTTTTAGATCGACCACTGTGTCCGCCATATTCAAGCGGCGCTGAATTAAAGTTGTACAAATAAACCCCACTTTCATCGGATTCGGTATTTACAAAAATCTGAGTCTCAGAGTTGACCTCAATTGTTACATCGCTTTCAGGCACAGTCTGACCAAAGATTAAAATATCATCGCCACGTCGAACCTGACTCTTGTCCACGTCGATTGTTGGAGCTAAAAAAATTCCGCTAATCTCAACACTTGAACCAAAAGAGACAAAAACAGGGAAGGAGAATGGATTTGAAGAAACACCGTTTTTATCTTCGCTTCTAACTGTAAAGTTGTAGTTTCCGGTCGAAAGGTCTCTAATCGTCGCTCGAAAACGTGCGTCCGGTCCTGCGATTGTTTCCACGGCGATTTGTCCGTCTTTTAGGATAACAACTTTTGAAAGAGGATAGGCTCTACCGGAAAAAACAACGCCCGTCTCTGGCGGCAGAGAACCGCCACCACCTCCGCCACCTCCGCCAGGCCCCGGACCTGGGGGAGAATCAGGGAATTCGCTGTCGTCTGTGTATGAGCTACAGTCCGGGTCGTTTGGATAGTCTATGTGTCCATCGCCGTCGTTATCTATTCCTTCAAAACATTGCGGCGCCGGCACTATCGTTATGGTGAAATTTGATGTTTCGGAAGATATGGCTTCGTATTTTTGCGATGGCGCAGAATAGAAAAAAACCCCGACAAAAATCGCCGCAACAACCAATATTCCTTTTTTAAAAAGACTAAGCATTTTAACTTGCAATGACGGACAAAGTCATATTAATCGAATAACTCCCAACAGGTTGCTCTGCCGGAATTGTTTGCAAAATATCAATATCTTGGATATCCCAATAGCAATTGGTGTCAGTTCCCGATGACGCCGAAACAAGAGTGATCGAATCCAAAACTCCTTCTTCAAAAGACGCCGAGCTTCCGGTTGAAACACCGGTCAAGCTGCACCCGCTTTCCGGAGTAATTGTTGCCCCGGATGGATTAATGGTCATTTGTCCGCCGAAGGTGTCATCATCAGCTCCGTCTTCTGCATTTGCCGCTCCATCATTGAAGTCGTAATAGTTGGAACCACTTTGCCAAAGAGCTGTCGCGCCGTCTTCTGCGGCTAAAGAGAGCGTCCAGGTGGCGCTCGCAGTTGGATTCGCAACTCTTATTTTTTCAGAACTGATACCAAATACTCCGCTTACCATTTGGTTAGAGAAAGAAAAGTCAGTCGAGCTCATCAAAACAGAAGGGAACATAACAATATTTTCATCATTGTCTATGATGCTGACTTCAAGTGATCCTGAACCGGTTGTTGTAAAACTCTCCACATTTCCATAAGAATATCCTTCGCTGTTTTCTGCAAAAGCTCTGAAATAATATACAGTCTCCGGAGTTAAACCTGTTACAGGTAAATCAAAAGCTTCTTCACCAAAAGTTCCTGATTCGTCTTGGATAAAATCCCAATCACTAACATTTGGGTTAACATTTCCAGGGTTTCCTTCATCGGCTAATCCATAGACAAATCCTCGTCTTACTATATTGTCTCCACCGTCGTCTGTTACTTCACCATTTAAGGTCGCAGAATCATAGCTTATACTTGTTGCTCCATCTGTTGCAACTGTTGGCAGGTCGGCTGCTTCCGCGATCCATTTTTCAAGCAGATAGTCAGATATCATATTCCTGGTATTTGCATCATGATTTTCATGAAAGACTAGTACCTCACCCCAATCCATATCCGATGGATAATCTCCGGATGAAGATGCATTACCAAGCGCTGAAACCGCTGATGCTGTATCAGATGTATTGCTTGCTGTTATTGTTCCTGAAGCTGAATTTATTAAAACCTTATCAATGAACAGCTGCGCTTGGGCACTTACGTTGTTAACTGACCCAGCGTATAGATGCCAGTTGGTGTCCATATCTGCGGCTGATTGGAGGTCTAATCTTGAATCTGCGTCCAGTGTTCTGTTTGCGTATAGCGCTTTTTGCGTAGTGACTAGTGAGTTGAAAATTCCGGAACGTAAACCTCCACTAGCGTTAGTTGACATAACAAACATGTCTCGTCTGGCGCCGACAGAGCCGTTTAGCTTCGATACCATGTATATGGTAGAGCCAGACACATTTCTTAAAAGGTTTGTCGATCCAGTACGCAATACGTCGTTTGTTCCGTCGAATCTGAGTATTTGTCTTCCCGTTGGTGAAGCCCCCGCCACAGGTACAGGTCTACTTGCTGCCGTTCCTTGGGTAAAATTGTATCCGTTCCCAGATTTATCATTTAACACTGATACAGCCGAACTTGTTATTGTAATGGAACCTAAGTCTCTGGCATCTAACCAAAGCTGTGGATTAAATGTCATCTTGTTGATGTAGGTTCTGACTCTTGCGGTTAGCAACTGTTGCTCGTCTGTTGTTAGCGATCGTCCAAAGAATGAGAACTTAATCAACGTGTCTAATGGCACGTTGGTTCCTTCTCCCAAACGAAGAAGCTTGATTGAGGCGTTGGTCAGAGCTGAAGAGCTGTTGGAAGTGGTGTTGGCAATTTGAGTAACACCGTCTAAGTGCATGGAGATAGAAGTACTGTTTGTTCTTCTTCCTACGTATAATCCTGGCACACTGAAAGCTGTGCCGGTGGACAAGGTTGTGCTGCCGTTAACTCTTAGAGATGTGGCGACCGTATTATTGGTATTACGTTGCCTGGGAGACATTCTTACATTGTTGGCATCTTCATTCTCAGCCATTAGCATGGCTACATGGTTACCATTAGGTCTGATGTGTATCCAATCTGTATAGCTTCCCAAACTCGCATTATTTTGTGTGTAATTTATTCCATGCACACTTGGAATGTAATTAGTGTTTAGATAGTTATCGTTTTCTCCGCCTGCATATCCTTCAAATCTGTTCCATCTAACACTGCCGTTTACTTCGGTTATGGTATTCGCGTTTTTTACCCAGTTTAGATTTGCCGCTTGTTTTGAGTGAGCGTTGAAAAACCACATGGCGTCAAATACTTCATCCAAAGTGCTTATGCCAAAATCTGATTTTATGCCAACGATAGTCTCGTCAATAATGTCTATTTCATACGCCGATGGTTGTGTCGTCATTCTAGCTAGTAGGGCTGTCGTTTCGGGATCCAAGGTCGAGACTGTTGTAAAACTCGTCTCATCAGACCAAGATGACCAATTGTTATTACTGTCTTGATATCTAACTCTCCAGTAGTATGTTGTAGTAGGACTTAAAGGAGAGCTTAATGTGATTGATTCTAGATTGATCGTGTCTGTTCCTGAATCAAAAACGGGGGATGTATAATTTCCAGAAGTTTCAGTTATTTGCCACTGTGAGGCTTGGTGTGCAGGTAAAGATTCTTCAGTTCCAGCTGTATAAAAAGTAGCAGGAGAACTTTGATTTGTATGTTCAGCATTAATCCAATCTGCATTTCTAGTTATGTCCACCTGTAAGCGAAATTCATCCATGTCTCTGCGGTATGGATTACTGCCTGCGCTATCACGCCCAATTAAGCCGCTAGAATTTGCGTTATTCGGCGTCGCAGTTGCGTTTGAGCTCGCAACCTGTGAGCCATCTTGATACATTCTTCTTACTGCTCCATCGTAAGTGAAGTCAAATTTTTTCCAAACATTATCAGTTTGACTAGGATTTTGATTTGTATCCCATCTAAATCCAGTACCATTTAAATCCCAGTGAAAATCAGCATTACTAAGACGAAAAATAGATATACCATTACCTGAACTAGTGCGTCTGCTGTAAATAAATTGGCTACTTCCTGTCGGCACAGAAGCAGACCTATTCCAAAAAGAGACGGTAATGTTGCTCGTGGCGTCAAGAGTTGATGCATTACCGAGATTTATGGATCCATTTGTTCCGAAATCTTTTCCTCCTCCAACTTCACCGCTAACATCAGCAAATGCACCAGAATTTACAGCCGATGGAGAATGTTTGCCAGTTGAATCGATAAGATAATCAGATGAATTTAAGTGAAGCACTGCTGCGTAATCACTCCACACATTATTCCTCCCGTTGGTGTCGGTGGGTGCATAATCAGAAGCTGAAGAATTTCCATAATAAATATAAAAAGTAGTATCTGTTGATGAAGAAATAGATGGGGCTTTAAAATGCAGTTCGCCTGTATCAGTGCCAGCATCATAAAAAACTACTTCACGCGGTATTTCGGTTTCGCCGTCCGCCAATGTAATACGAATATCGCCACCATCGCTTTTGACGTGGTTATGAAATTCGGTAGGTAAATTTGCCAAATTTACATAAACAGGGAAGTTGGTAAGGTCTGAATCAACCTCGTCGGCGTCAATCGTAAGTGCCACTCTGTGTTGCCAGCTTGAATCATACCAATCACTTTCTTCAAAAGGCGAAGCCTCGAGTGTTGGAGTTAAATAAACTCCTGTTGCGCCGTTTGATGGCAGTTCGTTTGTGGGTTTTGTTGGTTCTGCTTTTGCCGAAAAGGGCGGCCAGACCATAGAAAACAAAATAGTTAACATCAAAAAAGCCGATGCAATCTTTTTTGGTAAATTTTCTGTTTTCAATAATCTCATCATTTCTATTTTCTCTTTGATGGTGGCATTTTTATAATGTCACCATCTTTTAATATGAATGGCGCCGGGATTTTATTAACTTCTGCAATGAGTTCCCAGTGAAGTCGGAATTTTTTGGATAAGCTTGCAAGAGTTTCTCCGTTTTTGATCGTATATGGCTCCCAAGTTTTTATCCATTTTTTCTTTTTCTTTCTTAGTCTCCAGATTGCAAAAAGAAAAACCAAAAACAAAATGATCAGTATTTCTACGGCAAGCGCCAGCATGGTCGGAAAACTAAAAAACCAAACAGTGTTGCTTTTTAATTCGGTTTTGTTGTCGCTTGATGCCACACCAAGCATGCCAGAGATTCCGGCGTCATAACTGAAAGTTGCTTTTGCGCTGTATAGCAAGCCCCAAAAAGGTTTTTTTAATTCAAAATTAAAATCGTATATTTCATCTCGAAGAACCGGAAATTCTCCGCCAAATGTTTTGTGTTTTTTGCCAAAGAAGTATTTGACATCGACTCGCACATCTGTGTCGACCGAAACATTTCCGGTGTTTTTGATAGACGGCATCAAATATATTTTTCCGTTTCTCTTTTCTATTTTAAAAATATTTAAAGACAGCTCTTTTCTAATTTCGCCGGGAATATTGACGGCAACTCTGATGCCGCTTCGGAGACTCAAAGAAACACCGGCGTTTTCACTTTTGTCTTTTATTTCTTGGAGAAGAATACAGCCGTTATGCTCTCCGACAGAGGCGTTTGCCGGTGGCTTTATCTGAAATGGGATTATAACTTCATTTGCCGGCGGAATTTCTATTTCAATTGTGTTTTTGATTTTTCCGAACCTGATTTTTTCTTTGTCACTTTCAAGTTTTGATAAATCAAAAGAAATCCAAGCGCCGACATCGAGTGGTATGTCGCTTAATTGTCTGCAGGCAAAACCGCCACCGGAAGATTTTTGAGAATCATTGGCGTAGAGGAGCAGGTTTTTTGTTTCGTTTGCGCTGCTTATAATCTTCACCCCTTCCTCTACAGTATCTCCGGGGTTTATGGTTTGGATGAAAATTGATTCTGTGCGAGGGTTTTCAGAGCGTGGAAATGCAGGGCGCATTCCAAAATTTGAGGCGTATGCCTTTTGAAAAACAAAAAGCGATAAAAACAAAACTAAAAAAGAAACGGCGATTTTTCTCGGCTTAATCATGAACTAAATTTTAACAAACTTTAGGTTTTTTAAGAAGCGACAATAGACAAAACCATGTCGATATTGTAGTCACTTGCCGCCGGTTGTTCTGCGGGGATCGTTTGTGCGATTGCAATGTCTTGAATCGTCCAATCTCCGATGTCGTTCGACCCTGATCCGGCGGTGATGATTGTTATCGAATCTGTTACGCCTTGGCTAAAAGAAGCTGATGATCCGAGAGTAAGACCCGTTAGATCACAAGAAAGACAATTTCCTTCATCAAGATCTGCAACTGATGGGTTTACGGTCATTTGTCCGCCATATGAATCAGCGTCGCCGCCGTCAGTACAACCAGCGGCGTTTGGGTCATTGAAGTCAAAAGGTGTGCCGGCGGAATCCCAAAGGTCTGTGGCGTTTGATGCTGCCAAAGAAACGGTAAAACCGTCGTTGGCTGCGCTCGGGTTTTGAATGTAGATTTGTTGCGAAGAAGTACCAAAAACACCGTTTACGGTCTGACAAGAAAAACTAAATGCAGTGGTTTGCATTTCTACAGAAGGGGAAGGAACCGGGTCGTAAGATCCATCGACTATGTCCACAGACAGTGTTCCTGCGGTTATTTCTTGTTGAAAGTTTGATGTAACTTGGGCAAGCGTCAAGCTGGCGCCAGAAATAAAGAAAACCATGAGTCCTGTCGCCAGAACTTTACCAAGGGAAAAACGCGATAAAATAAAAAGTGCAATTTTCATATTTGTTTAGTGACTTCTTCTAACAGTCAAATTTTATCATTTCATGAGGGAGTAGAAAAACTTGTCCACTGTGGAAAGTGTTGATAACTTATTGTATTATGTGTTTGTGTTAGGAAGATATGCCAAACCAAAAATCGAGAAAATAAAGATATTTTCTCAAAAATACAGAACTTATATTGCGCCACTTGTTCTTATTGTCGGTTTTTTGCTTGATCTTTTGACTATTAGGAGGGTTGATCAACTCTTCGACAACCTTATAATTGTGGTGCATCTTTTTGTTGTTGGCGTGACTATTGTTTTACTCTTTTCTAAAGATACTATTTTGGGGCGCCGCCTCGGGATCTTTACCCATGCTCAAAAAATAGAATACTTGATGCTTTTTTCTTTTGGCGCGGTCTTTAGCGGTCTTATTATTTTTTATTCAAAAAGCGCTTCTTTGGGATCGTCTTGGCCTTTCTTGCTTTTGTTGGTTGTTCTCATGCTCGGGACGGAATTTCGGCGAAAATATTTTC
>CAZKOZ010000017.1:0-9098 GCA_964554525.1 uncultured Candidatus Saccharibacteria bacterium
GCTCAAAATACGAGTATTTTCATTGATTAACCCTTCGTGCAACGCGCCAATACCGACAAAAAGCTTAATCGTAGAACCCGGAGAATAAAGTCCGGAAATAGCGCGATTCAAAAAAGGTCTTCTTTGGTCAGACAAATAAGATTGTATAAGATCTGAATTTTCTCCAGAAGACATAATAGATGATTTGTATTCCGGATAACTCGTCAGCACAATAACTTCACCAGTGTAAATATCCATCATAACTCCGGCCCCACCTTCATATCCAATACGGTCAGACAAATCAGATATCGCCTCATACACAACGGTCTGCAGTTTGCCATCAATAGATACGTTTAAATTATTTCCATGATTTGGCTCATTTATGATATTTTCAGAGATGATTTCTCCGGTTGCTGTCTTTTCAACAAACTTATTGCCATTTTCACCGTTTAAAATACTGTTGTGTTGTTTTTCTAATCCAGACATGCCGATGAATTCCTCTTGCCACCAAAAACCAAATTTATCTTTTTTGGGAGAATCAACATAGCCAAGAAGTAATCCAAAACCACCGTTTTCTATATACGCGCGCCTGGCAAAAGAATTTTCGTCCTCTTTCAAATCATTCCACGCGAGCTCCAAACCATTTCTATCGTAAATAATTCCACGATCAGCAAAAATTACTCGCCCATTTAAAGAATTTCTTTCACTGATACCATAATAAGCATCACCCTTTTTTATCTGTAAGACATTTAACCTATAACAAAAAATCAGGACAATCAAAAAGAAAAAGGCTTGCAAGAAGAAAAGATTTTTTTTGGAGATTGTCTTTTCTATCCTGCCTTCAAACTGCTGAACGTCAAAATTCGGCATGTTGTGAGTATCCAAAAATATCTCGTCAGGATCTATTTCAATTTTTGTTTTTTTAAACTTAAAAAATTTCATAAATTAATCACTTTTTGATTAGGATAAACTTCTTAATATTTTCAGATAAGAAAAATACTATGACGGACAAAAAGAAAATAGACCCATAAATACCAAACAATTCGCCACCCTTGAAACCATGGAGAAGATTTATCAGCAACATAACAAATAAACCAAGATAAAACCTGTCAAAAAACAAAATAGATAACACAAAAAATCCGGCAGTTACCCAAAACGGCAAAAACAACGCTGACAGCAGCAAGACCAATCCAAAAATGACTCTAGGTATCATTTTGGTATTATATTACAACGCTGGATTTTGACAAAACCCTAAACTTCGTGCTTTTTTCTGAAAATCCTACGAAGAAAATTCCATAAAACCCTCAAAACACAGAAGAGCAAAGCAAAGCCAACGGTATAAAAGATAAATACTATAGAGAAAATAAAGATAGCTAAAACCAGAATATAAAAATGCAAGAACAACAAAACTTTTGTTGCGTTCTCGAATTCGGCGCTGTTTTCTCTTTCTGTCGCTATTTTATCTTTGGAAATCAGAAACTTAGCAAGATTTTCTGTTCGAAAAGCCTCGCTTTTTTCTTTGGCGACAGTAAACCAAGTTTTTATCTTCTCTTTTTTGGAATCGTCTTCATCAAGAAAATTATCGATATCTTCAATTATATCTCCGGCGCGGGAAGAAACATCCACTTTAACATCGCCAGCAAAAAGAGATGAAGGAAACAACATCAAAAAGATAAAAACCGGTATTAACTTCATAATTTTTACTTTAACGGATCAACGTCTGAGATGTAATTATCCACATCCATCAAGAATGTCTTCTGAACACCATTTACATCGACAATATATTCTCCGGCAGAAATACCAATAACATTTTCAAGCGCTATTGTTTTTTCGAATTCCTGCAACGCTTGGGTACACATAACATCTCCGTCTTTTAATCTTCTTGCCTCAAGGTTAACTCTAAATGTATTTCCAACAAGTTGCTGATTTACTTCGCCCAATTCAGAACATCCGTCTGGCAAATAACCGCGAGTTACAACATCAACCATAACAGGAAAAGATTCTCTTAAAACAACATCCACCGACTCAACACTGGCTGGAAAGGTATCGTATTCATTCGCGCCGTCTTCATTTGCTTTTTTATTTTTACTCACCAAAACATAAACAACCAAGATGACGACGAGAGCGATAACTATATAAACAAGCTTTTTAATATTATTATTTTCCATATATCATTAAACTAAAACTAACTACCGTATTATATCATTTTTTAAATTATAGTATAATACTACCGTGCAAGAAGCTAATATAGTTATAGATTCAATAGGTCAGCTGGAATATGGCGGGCTTTTTATGTTGGCTCTAGCGGCAAATATAATAATCCCGGTACCGGAAGAAGTCTTACTCCTTATCGCTGGATACCTCACAGGTGTGGGAATATTCAGATATGTGTATGTTTCTGGGATTTTTATACTTGGAATGTTTTTGAGCGATATTGTGCTTTTCTATCTCGCAAGACGAGGTAGCAACCTTATTAACGGACTTAAGAAAAAAATAAAAAACAAATATCTAGCAAGAGACGAGAATTTTATTAAAAAGCATGTAAAGAAAATAATCTTTGTTTCGAGATTTTTGGTTTATATCAGATTTATCGGTCCTGTTTTATCCGGCAGCGTCAAAACAAAGTGGTCAACTTTCCTTTTTTACAACTTCATAGCTTTGTGTGTATATGTGCCATTTGTTCTTTTTCTGGGGAATTATTTTCATGAAAACATATCAAAAATAATAAATGGTGTGGCAAAGGGCAGAAATTATATTCTTCTTGTCTTTGTCGTAGTTTTCATTTACATACTTTCAAAATACATAAACAAAAGTTTTATTAAAAAACTCGCAGGGAAAATCGGAGAATATGCGCCGACAATAATTCCCGGTCTTTCAGTCAAAGAAAAAGAAAAGGCTAAAGAAGATTAAGGATCTTCTCATAACCTAAAAAATCAAGCAAGTTAAAACCCCATCGCACGAGTAAATAGAAATTTTCTGTAAGAAGCAGGACACCCAAAAAGATGAGGAGCAGTCCGCCAAGTTTTTGAACCCAATTATTTTCAGAAATTTTGGCAAAAATATTTTTAGTTTGGTGAGACAAAATTGCTGTTACCAAAAACGGCAAAGCCAGCCCAAAAGAAAAAACAACAAGCAAAAGCGCGCCCACATAGACGGTTCCCGTGGCGCCAGCGACAAGTAAAATTGACGCCAAAATTGGTCCAACACATGGAGTCCAACCCGCAGCAAACGACACACCTAAAACAAAAGCAGCTGTTGGTTTGCCGGGTTTTAATTTGCCAAAACTTAAGAAATTTATATTTCTTTCAAAAACCGGCAAACGAAAAACTCCCATCACATAGAGCCCAAAGAAAATAACCAACAAGCCACCCGCTTTGGCCAAAAAGGATCGCAAGATTACGATTTGCGAACCCAAAAAAGATACTAGAATTCCAAGCAAAATAAAAACCAAGGAAAAACCAAAAATAAAAAACAAAGTATTTACAAAAACTTTTCGGCGATCACCGGCAGAAACAAACACCAAGAACGCTGGCACTAAAGGCAGCGTGCATGGGGCCAGGAACATAAAAATCCCAGAAAAAAAGGCGGCTAATAAGAAAGTTATTTCCATGTTATTTTAGTTTTCTTTTTTATTATTCCAAATCAACATCAAAAATAACAGAAGCCTCTTGGTCAAAATTTGACCCATATTCTATTGAGCTACTTTCATTGGTATTTAATTCGTTTCGTTCTTGTGTTGGTGTGGGAGCTTCCGCCCTATTTCCAAGCCTCCCAAGAACCAAAAAAGCGACCAAAGCCAAAACAATTATCCAAAGTATAGCTTTTAAAATATTTGCCATAAAAAATTAGTTAAACTTATAATTCCGAGTTAATTATACCACAAAAGTCCATGTTAATTAACAGGCAAATTTACATGATTATATCTTCACATTGTATAATGAGACTAAAGTAAAATACGGAGACCATGAGAAACGCTCTCTTCTTGTTCTTTCTTTTTTGCGCAAACCTTTGTTTCGCGCAAAATCAAATAGAATTTGCAACCGACAAATGCCCTGATGGCAAACGCAGATTCTACAATGTCGTAAATCGCGGAACACTTTTGCATGTTAAATGCAAAAATTACGCGGGCGGAAACTTGTTCGTGCTGCTTGAAAGCAGAGACAGCAAGAAAGGAATCCTTCTTAACCCCAACACCCTCGAGGAAGGTCATCCCAAAATGAAGGTTCGCTCTGTGGGTCCGGATTTCTTCATTGTGAACGTTGGCGGAAAACCCTATGTTTACAAGTTTAACTTCAAAGCGAACACTTGGACGCGCTTGGAGAGACTGGAGACCGGGCAGAGCGCCAGCCAAAGAGAATAGCCCCCTACTCGCGAAGAGGGGGCTATATTTCTTGTTATTTTATTTAAACTCAACTCTCATTTCGACAGCGTCATCCATGTGCGGTTCACCGGAAGGATTATCTTTTTTCAGAATTAAAAATCCATAATCTCCGTATTCAGTATTTTCAAATTCCACATATCCATCAAAAGAGACATAATCAGTTGTCATCCAATCCCCTTGGGCTTTTATGTAAGACTCACCAATAATAAGACCGTCCCAGTTGGTTACAATAACAGGCGCGCTAGCCTCAAAAAACCAATTACCCGGAGCGCTACCGCTTATTCTCATTGGGCTCTTAACAACCTGACCAACCAATGGTTCATCAAGCAATATTTCCACCCCATCCTTAAAAGACAAAAGCGACAACCTATCATTTAACTGACCTTCTTCTCCACCATCCACCGGAACTTCCTCTGTGCGACTTTTCACAAAGCCAAGCAAGGCAAAAGTTATACCCAAACAAATCACCAATATAACAATATTCCTAAACATTTTTAATATTTGCATAGCCAGGATATTATACTAAACACGGAAAAAACACAAAACCCCGCCGAGGCGGGATTTTATGTTAGTGGGATAAAACTATCTCTTCTTTTTCTTAGCAACTTTTTTCTTAGCTGCTTTCTTCACAGCTTTCTTAGCAACTTTTTTCTTAGCTGCCTTCTTTTTCTTTGCCATATTTATATATCGCTCACGCGATGACAACTTATTAATAATGTTCAACCAACGTTCTCCTTTAAACTTTTACAAAAGCCCGAAGGAAAATTTGTTTAGAAGTGAACGCTAGTAAAATTTTACTTCTAATTTTAAAAAAAGCATAGAGAAAAAAAATAAAACTGTGCAAAACTTTTTTATTTCAAAAAATCTTTTTAAGAATTTTTGAAAGTTATGTTAGTTGGAATTAAAAATTTTGAAACATCAACACTCCAAGACTCGCATTTGTAATTCAAACTTTCATCAAAAGAAATTGTTTGAGTATCTTCGTTTGATCTGCTCGCAACAACAATCGGACTTTTGTATCCTTCGTTTGAAAGTGATGTCCAAGTGTAAACCGACTCACCATCGCTTATCATATGAGACTCTACATCCATTGAAACAACACCGGGAACATCAACCTTGCTGTTAAAATCACCTCTTATCTTTTCTCCGGCGATGTATACGATTCCACTTGAAACGCCAATCTCTGTATTGTGATTAACATCGCATCTATAGTTCCCTCCTTTTTTCATCAAAGCCAAAAGGCTTGTGTTCTCTTCAAAGGATTCTTCAGATGCGCTGTTTTTTTCATTATTATTTTCTCTTTCTGATTCTGAAACTTCTTGGGATGCGCTCTCTAAGCTGGCATCAGATTCATTAACATTTTCATTTTTCTTGCTACCGCCAGCAAATATAAAATATCCTGCGACAGCCAGTACAACAACGGCAATAAGTATTTTCGACATAGTTATTTAATAAATTATTTTTTAATAAACAGAACTGATCCTGAATCAAAAGGTAGTAACAAAGCCAGATTTCCCTGTTCATCAAAGAAAACACCTGTTGAGCTTACTACATTTTGCATGAAAATTTCCTCCTGAGAACCTTCACAAAACATAAGCGTCATTGCAGCCTGCCCAAAAGATATTTGCTTGTCAGCAAGAATTTCATAGGATGCGTTAAATCCATTACAATCTGTTTTTCCGGAAACTCGCCCATCGTTTGCAAAAGTCAAAGTAAAATCTCCGGCTTGTTTAGGTTCTATAACAGTGTCGTCATTCATAACAGTCTTTTCCCAAACCCATTCATTGGCAACCAAAGACGAAACCAGCGGATCTGCTTCACTTACTTGGTTGTCTTGGACATTATTATCCACCTCCACCGAAGCAGATCCTTCAAAAATAATAGTGTCATTTTCATAAATCGTCACATCCTCACCCTTGTTCCAAAAAACAAGACTTTCATCTTCGTTGGCATATCTTGCGCCAGAAGCAGAAATAGCCTGCGGTAGGGTTACTTCAACCCCGCCCCAATAAAAAGTAACTGCGCCACCAGAAAACACGGCAGACACTTCTTCTCCAGAAGAGCTGGTGTATGTTTCGTTGATAGTTTCTCCCAACACAGGATCATTTGCCTTCTTGTTGCCAGAAGATGAGATAACAATAAATGCTATGAGCACAACTCCGACAATACCTAAAATAATATTTTTCATTATTTTCTTTTATTAAACTTATAACTTAAAGATTTCCACAATTATAGAAAACCCTAATGTATACAATCATATCAAAAAACAAGCTATATTTTTCCACATTTTACTAAACTTGACAAAATATTTTAAGCATGCTACAATCCCAGCAGAAACAAAAACACACAGTCATGAACAAGCTCATTCTCCTTTTCAGCGCGACATTCTTCCTCTTCTCGCTTCCCTCCTCCGCTTCGGCAGATGTGGGCGTGGAGAAGCTCGGCACCCAACTCCAAGACAAAGCGATCTTGGAGGAGATGACGAGTTTCCGTCCCAAGAACAAGAAGGTGAAGGGAGGCAAGGTTTACGGAGTTGCGCAAACAACCCAAGAAACGGTCTTACAAGTCCGCAAACAAAGTCATGCACAGGCGTGGAAACCGGTAGTGATAACCACTACCGAAGAGGCGAACCCCCAGGGTTCGCCTCTTTTCATTTTAAATTAAAGCCCAAAAGCTCTTGGATTGAAATCATGATGCAACCCGTCTGTGCAGTCGCACGGAACAAGCTCATGATTGTGACTCGCGCAGTTTGAGTCCTGACACACACCAGGATATTCGGAAACTCCGCGACATCCACCCAAACAAACATAATGCTCTTTCATGCCACCATTGTAACATTTTTATAAAAGAAAGGCCCGGCGCGCTTCGCGCGCCGGGTCTCCATCAATGAAACTTAAGCCACGTGACGCGAACGGTCACGAAGTGGCTCATAGATACCTTTGAACAAATGACCATCCTCGATTATGTTGGGTATGATAACAACAACATGATCGAGAAGAGCGACAATGCCGTAGCCATTGAGTGTCCGACAATCGCTGACAATCGTCACAGCATAGAGTGTGACACTGTCGGAGGCATAGGATCCAACACCTGTGATGTCAGGATTCACCAACCTCATGAGCTCGCTCTGAGCCTCAATTGGCAGATAACTAGCTGACATCCCTCCTTTTCGAGAGTACACCCTCATGGAGCAACCACAGGCTCCCCGAGATATGTGTGCTTCAAATCGCAAATAGACCCTACCCTTCTTGATGAGAGCAAGAATTTTCGAGGCTTCGTTGTTATCTACCCGAAAAGGAGGGACAGCATGGTTCTTCGTCATCGTTCTTTTTCTTTTTTGTTTATTGAGAACTTCAGAAGCTAATTTAAACCACAAAAGCTTTTTTGTCAATACTAAAGAGAAATCTTTATTATCTTGTCATCTTCTGGCAAAACCCTTCCACGCCCATCTCTGTTAGATGTGGAAACATAGATATTTCCATCATTATCGACAGCTAAGCCACGCAATCTACCGTATTCGTTTTTAAATAATTCCTTAGGCAAACCAAGTTCTCCTGAAGATAAAATTTCTACTTCATACAAAGCTTGCCCACGAAGCCCGGCAAAATACAACTTGCCATTTAAAAAAACTATCCCTGACGGCGCCCATGTGTCAGAGCCAGAATGAAGCACTGGTGTTTCCATCCCGTCGCGTCTTTCGCTTCCTTGTATCGTTGGCCAGCCATAGTTAGCACCTTTTTTAATTAAATTTATTTCGTCCAATCCAGATTGAAGCCCAGACCTTCCATGCTCCGTCACCCACAAACTACCAAAGTTATCCCAAGTCAGACCTTGAGGATTCCTGTGTCCATAAGAATAAATTTTAGAACCAAATGGATTATCTTCTGGAATACCGCCACTTTCATCAACTCTCAAAATTTTGCCGGCAAGTGAATTTATATCCTGCGACAAACTCGATGTTCCCGCGTCCCCTGTCGTAATATACAGCATACAATCTGCTTGCCTCGACTCGCATGACGTCGGGGGGCCAAACTCTATTCTTCCACCGTTATGATTTCTTCCTCCGGGAATATCTCCCACAATTAAAGTTTCGTCTCTTAAGCTTGATCCGTCAAAAAAATATCTAACAACTTTATTTTTAATCTGATCGCCATCGCGAGTTGTGAAATACAAATACAAAAAATTATTTTGATCAAAATCCGGATGAAGAGCAACACCCAAAAGTCCTCCCTCACCAGATTCAACAACTCCATAAATGATAGTTTCAAAACTATTCACTCCCAAAACTTTTAAATTCCCATTTCTCTCGGTCACCAACAAATCACCGTTTGGCAAAAATACAAACGACCAAGGAACGTAGAGGTTTTTGGTGATAACATTTCCCAGTGACGATGTAGAACCGATAGAATTTTCCTGTTCCACATTACTGCCTACATCGCTTTTAGAATTTCCACCTCTCACCCAAAGTGCAATAACAATAAAGATAATTATTAAAATTAGTATTTTTCTCATAAGCTAATTACTAAATAATAAAACTACGCCCACAAATTTCCAAAATACGAAACAAGCATGGCAACAGTGATGCTGCCGGCGAAGAGCGCTGGTGCTATTTTTCTGTATGAGTACCCCGCCAAAGCAAGCGCAACCATTAGGACATCTGCCGGCAACGGAGTGAACCCAACGTAAAGATAAACCAAAACTAAGATCATCCAAGTCGGATGTTTTCTAGCCCAATTTG
>CAZKOZ010000018.1:0-9034 GCA_964554525.1 uncultured Candidatus Saccharibacteria bacterium
CTAGTTAAAAACCACCCCTCTGCTCGCGATCGAAGGGGTGGTTTTTAGGTGCTCTAGAAAAGAAAATTGGAAAGTGCTTGACAAATATTTTGTATATGCTACAATGTGGGTCGGTGATAGCGTCTTTACATACGTGAGGGTTAAAGCAGGCACAGGAGCAATCCTGTAAACAAAGCCCTGGAAGTTCCTAAGCAAAAAAGGACAAAGCTTCCTACACTTTTTACTCCGGTAAAAACGTGGCACGATAAGTATTTCGAGAACGTTAGGTGTTGAGAGTTAATCTTTCATCTTTCGAAAAACGTCGGCCTGGCGGTTCTTGCGACAAAAGACGTTGACCTTAAAGCGCGAGTGCGGGGGCGTACCCCGCACTCGCCAAGGTTAAAAACCGGTTTTCCCTGTATTGTTCCAAAGTACTACTCTTTGGTTATATATAGGGAAAGGCCTCGGCAAACATGCCGGGGCCTTTCTCTTGCAAAAAACGTGTTTTATTGCTAGTATTGCGGGGTAGCTTATTGGATGCTTGCCGCTTGCGCAGTATCCCTTGGTCCGAAATAGGCAACTAATCTCGCTTGCGCGGCTTGTCCCGCAGCATGTGGGGAAATTATTAAACGGGCCGAAAGGCCTTATTTTGTTTTAAATTATGTCAAAAACAGATAAAACAGTTTACGAAATTGGTTATCACCTTATTCCAACCACTTCCCCAGAAGATGTGGCAAAGGAAGTTGGTAAGATTAAAGAAAAGATAACTTCTCTTGGTGGAGAAATTGTTTCAGAAGAATATCCAAATCTTATAAATCTATCTTACGAGATGATTAAAGAGATTGATAACAAGAATATTAAATTTAATTCAGCTTATTTTGGTTGGATTAAGTTTGATCTTGAGCCAGTATCTATCGCTGAGATAAATAAATTGGCTGAATCAAGTCTTGCAGTTCTTCGTTTTATAATCATCAAAACAGTAAGAGAAAATACTATTTTTTCAAAGATTGCGAAGCCTGCAAAGAGGTCAGTGGAAACTGAAGAAGTTCGAGTTGAGCAGAATTCTGAGATGAATGAAGCAGAGGTTGATAAAAAGATCGATGAGCTTGTAGCCGAAGAAGAATCTAGTTTGTAATAGATTTAGCTTTGGTATAATTGTGGAGAATATTAGTAAATAAAAAGCAGCGCGTGATAAAACCACGCCTGTCTCTACAAAATGAATTTAAACAAAGTTATCTTAATAGGAAATTTGACTCGCGATCCAGAGTTGAAATCATTGCCTTCGGGGATAAAAGTTGCAAACTTCAGTCTTGCAACCAATAGAGTTTGGAAGGACAAAGATGGATCTCGCAAGGATTCAACCGAATTCCACAACGTTGTGGTTTTTGGGCGACAAGCTGAAAATGTCGCTCAGTATATGAAAAAAGGAAGTAACCTTTTGGTTGAAGGTCGTTTGCAAACAAGAAGTTGGGAATCTGATGGTAAAAAGAATTATCGTACAGAAATTATCGCTGATAATATTCAGTTTGGTTCTCGTGGATCAGGATCTGGCGCTGGCAGCAGCGCAACCCCAGCAGAGGAAAACAGCCAAAAACCTCCAGAATTGGACACAATAGAATATCCAGATGAAGAAGATATAAATCCGGACGATATTCCATTTTAGGGATAAATTATTAAAAGAATAACAAATTTATGAAACAAGATTTTTTTTCGTCAAATAATATTAAATATATTGACTATAAAGATGTTACTGTGTTGAAGCAGTTTCTAAATCCAAGCGGCAGGATTATTAGTCGAAAAAGAAATAATCTAAATGCCAAAAATCAAAGAGCTTTAGCGAATGCTGTGAAGAGAGCCAGAATAATGGGTCTTTTGCCTTTCGTAGCTAAATAATTTATTTTATTTGTATACAAAAACCGCCATGTTACAGTGGCGGTTTTTGCTTGCAAAAATGTTGTTTGTCATGTAGATTGATGGTGAAAAAGTACCTAACTTAAAACTATCTGGCCAATGGAAACACGAAAGCCCTTCGACGACTTCTATTATGTAGTCAAAGAGCGTCTCATTTCTGGAGTCATCGGCTCAAGAGTATACGGAATACCAATCCGGTACGAGTGGGTCAGGGACCACATGTGTCAAAACCTCTCTGCGAAGCTTTTTGCAAACGGTGCCCACTCCTTTGGCCTTGGGGTGGTCATGTTGTGTCGCAATTTCGGAAAGCCAAATGTGTACAACGCTGCCCAGATTGCGGTGATAGAGAGGTTCTACAATGATGACGATCTGATCCGTCGTATAATAGATGGAATCTACGAGAAAAAGAAAGTTTGGGGCGCTGGTAAGAAGCTATCCATTACTTTCTTTCTTGAAAGAGAAGGCATGGCCACGGTGAAATCCGTGACCCATGTCTCCGTCGATGATGAGGTTTACTACCAAGAAGGAAGTGATGCACTTTCCATCGCCGACACCTTGCGTTGGATTGAAGAAAGTACACTCACGGCTCTCGGCCTCATTTGCAACAAGGATCTGGTTGCGCAATAACAAGACCGCCTTCCCAAACAGGGAAGGCGGTCGTTTTCTTTAACTATTGTCTCTTTCTACATATTGACCGGTTTCAGTGTTGACGATAACTCGGTCACCGACGTTTATAAACATGGGAGCGGTTATGTTCGTCCCTGTTTCGAGAGTGATAACCTTGTTTCCGCCTGTCGCAGTATCTCCTTTAATATTTGGCGGAGCTTCAGTAACCTCAAGAGAAACTTTGTTTGGTACAGCCACACCGACAATTTTTTCTTCTCCATCTTTGTCTGTAAATATTTTTAACTCAACTTCGTTGTTTTCTTTTACCCATTTCATTGCATCGCCCAAAATTTCAGCGCTAAGGAAAAATCTGTCTTTAGGATTTTTAGGATCGCAGAAGCAGTATTCTCCTTTCTTTTCAAAAATATACTTAGCTGGTCGTTTGCTTATATCCGCTTCATCTGCTTTTTCTGAAACGTGAAATGAATATTCGACAACTCTTCCAGTCATTAGGTTTTTAAGTTTGGTTGCGTTTACCGGTTTTCGTTGTTGCTTCCTGAAAACGTGTGACGATATAACCTCATATGGCTCACCCTCATGGATAATTATTTTTCTTTCTCTGATTTCATTGTAATCAAGCATACTTTTTAAGAATTAAAATTATTTTGGCAGTTTATCAAATTTCCCCCTTTCTGCAACCCCTACAGGTTTTTAAGTCCTGCTTTAATTTCCTTTAAGATTTCATCACGAGTCTTTTTGAATTCTTTGTCTTTTAGCATCTGTCGTGTGGCGTCATATCCGCGACCGAGTTTGATCTCGTCTTTTGATTCACCTCCCGGCAGGTAGCTGTAAGAAGCGCCGGATTTTTTGATTATTCCCATTCTTTCACCGAGCGCCAACATCTCACCTTCAAGAGAAATTCCTTCTCCATAAATAATATCAAACTCAGTTTGCTTAAACGGCGCGGCAACTTTATTTTTTACCACTTTTACGCGTGTGCGAGAGCCGACAACCTCTTCTCCTTTTTTAATTTGCGCAATTCGGCGAATATCTATTCTGATCGAAGAATAGAATTTCAAAGCTTTTCCGCCTGTTGTGGTTTCCGGGGAACCGAACATCACACCAATTTGCATTCTAATTTGGTTGATGAAAATGATGACTGTTTTTGTTTTTGCGACGAGCGCGGTCAGTTTGCGAAGCGCTTGGGACATGAGTCTTGCTTGTTTACCCACGTGGTGAGCTCCCATGTCGCCTTCGATTTCATCTTTTGGTGTCAGAGCCGCGACAGAGTCAATCACGATAACATCTATACTTCCGGAACGAACCAAGCTTTCAGCAATTTCCAGAGCTTGTTCTCCTGTGTCGGGTTGAGAAATTAAAAGTTCGTCTGTTTTAACACCGAGCTTGGCAGCATAATCCGGATCCATGGCATGTTCAGCATCGATAAAAGCGCAGACCCCGCCTTTCTTTTGCGCTTCTGAAACAACATGCAAAGCCAAGGTTGTTTTTCCGGAGCTTTCTGGTCCAAAGATTTCAATAATTCTTCCGCGTGGAACTCCGCCAATACCAAGCGCGGCATCCAGCCCAAGAGAGCCGGTCGGAATGACGTCGATATTTACTTTTGGAGAATCGCCCATTTTCATGATAGAGCCTTCGCCAAATTTGGTTTGAATCATCTTTATTGTATCTTCAACGTTCTTTGTTGCAGATGATGTAACATCTTTCTCCTCAATCTTTTTAATCGATTTAGCTTTTTTGTTTGCCATATTTTTTAATTAAATGATAAAACATTCTCAATTTCCTTAACTTTTTCCACTTCAAAAGTCTTCTTTGCAATCTTCCCAAACCTGTCTTCGGCACTTACGGTTATTATATTATAGCCGGGGGAGAGAACCAAAAAATCGTGAAAATCGCCTTCTATATTGATCAATATCTCACGGCCGTTGACCAATAAATGCTTGGCCCTTTTTGCATTCCCGCTAATCTCCAAAATTCCTGTACTGTAGCCCTTGCCATTTTCTATGCCTTCGACGGTTAGTTTGACACCTTCGGTTATTGCCCTTGTTTTTGATATGGCGTAGAGGATAATAAACATTGCAAAAACCACCAGGATAAAAATCCTAATAATTTTTCCTATATTTTCACTAGCTCTCTTTTTGATAAAATTCTTCATTGTCTTCATTTTCGTCAGGAAGGGCGCTGCCTCCATCTATTAATATTTCTCTCGGTTTTGATCCGTTTGCCGGTCCGACAACTCCTGCTTCTTCAAGTTCGTCGATCAATCTTGCCGCTCGAGAATATCCAACCTTTAATCTTCTTTGCAGGTATGATGTTGATGCTTTTTTGCTTTTTATTACAATTTCTCGAGCTTCTTCAAACATCTCATCTTGGTCTCCATCGCTTAAGTCTCCGCTATTAAAAATCGTTGATTCCCGACCGACGGAACTGTCAGAGAAATTAATATCATCCGGCAATTCATCTTTGTATTGATTTTTGAGATAGCTAGTAACTCTTTTTACTTCCTCTTCTGAGATAAAGGCGCACTGGATTCTCTCCGGCTGATTCATATCTCCGGAAGAGTAGAGCATGTCTCCCGCGCCAAGCAATTTTTCTGCGCCAGCCGCGTCCAAAATAGTTCTTGAATCAATCTGCGAAGAAACTTGAAGCGCAATACGCGAAGGAACATTGGCTTTGATGAGTCCGGTGATAACATTTACGCTTGGTCTTTGCGTTGAAAGTATTAAGTGAATACCAACAGCGCGACTCATCTGGGCAAGGCGCACTATTCCAGCTTCCAACTCTCTTGGATAACTCATCATGATATCGGCAAGTTCGTCGATTATCACCACAATATATGGCAGACTTTCCATCTCTTCGTCTTTGGCTTTCTTTTTATTGTACGATTCAATATCTCTAACAGCGTGATTTTCCAAGATGTCATAACGTCTCTCCATTTCTCCCACAGCCCATTTGAGTGAGATGATAGCTTTTTTAGGGTCAGTAATCACCGGAGTCAGAAGATGAGGAATACTGTTATATAAAGTCAGCTCAACCCTTTTTGGGTCGATCATGATAAATCGCAGATCTGATGGTCCGTTGCGATAGAGCAAAGAGGTGATGATTGTATGCACGGCAACAGATTTTCCGGCTCCGGTTGCTCCCGCAATCAGAAGGTGAGGCATTTTGGCAATATTGGCATGGTGAGATTTTCCGGAAACACTTCTACCCAAAGCAGTGGTCAAAGGCTTTGGATTTTTTTTGAAAACATCTTCAGCCAAGAGACTCCTAATGTCTACAAGCGCTTTTACTTGGTTTGGAATTTCTACTCCCACCAGTGATTGTCCGGGGATTGGAGCTTCGATACGAATTGCTTTTGCCGCGAGAGCTAAACGAAGCTCGTTTGATAGTGCTGATATTTTTGAAAGTCTGACGCCCTGAGCCGGTTTGAGCGCGTAACGAGTAACGGTCGGTCCAACCGTAACCTCATCCATTTCTACATCAATACCAAAGTTTGCCAGCGTTCTTTTTATAATTACTGAATTTGCTTTTATATCTCCGGTTACAACCTTGTCACTGTTTTTGTTTAAAAGAGAAAGAGGCGGAGCTTTATATTCTTCTGACATTTTAAAAGCAGGGGACATGCTCATCGACTCTTTTTCGCCTTCATCTTTTTTGGGTACCGGTTTTGGTTCTTCAACCTCTTCCTCCATAGCGTCATCTTCTTCTTGTTCTATCTCGTCGTCTTCGTATTCGTAAAAATCTTCATATTCATCTTCTTCGTCATCTTCGGAAGATTCTTTCTTTGTGAATATTCTTTTGAAAAAAGCTCCGATAGATTTGAGGCTTAGGTGGTGGTCAAACAATAAAATCAAAGAAATAAAAAATATAGCCAGCAAAAACAGGGAAGCGATATAAACATCAAAAAGTTTCAAAAATGGCCAGGCTGAAATATCGCCCAAAGAGCCTGCATGCTCCGGTCCGGCGACAATTCTTATAAAACCAAGTCCGGAAAGCAGGAACAAAAAAGAGGCAAGAGAATTCATCAATCCCATTTTTTGCTTCTCAACTTTGTAAACGGATATACCAACAAGAATCAAAATGACCGGTATCAACGCATATCCAACACCAAAAAGTTTTTTAAGCGCCCCGGACACAAAATCTCCCGCAACCCCTCCTGCGCCAAATCCTGAGATTGTGAAGAAAAGAGCAAAAACGAATAAAACAATAACCAATATTGTTTGGCGAGTTTCAGGATTTAGACTTATTGGGGAAGAACTTTCGCTTTCGTAAGAATCCTCTTTTTTGTTTCGTATTCTTTTTTTATTCTTTTTGTTTTTATCAGACTTTCTTGCCATAGATGACGATATTGTAACACAATAAAATACACGAAGACCCTAATTAAACTGTGTATTTTTAAGCTTGCGTGTAATTACTCGCGCGCTAGGCGAGGTCTTTCTTTTTTACTCATTTTGCGTATAATGGACAAACTTTTAGTTTATAAAGGACATATATGGATAACATCGAAAACAAAGGACAAAACAATTCTCAGACATCAAAGACATACAAGGGTCTTAGCCTAAAACCTTCTCACGAAGCTGTGTTTTTGGGTGTCTCTAAGAAGGTCGAAAAAATATCGACAGCCATATATATGGTTACAGATCTCATAGACCAAGACGACCCAATCAAAAAGAGATTAAGACAGATATCTGTTGATCTAATCGGGCAAACACGAGAGATGTCTTATGCATTTTCCGGTGATATATATTTCATGATAGCCGGGGTGATTAACAAAGCTTGGGAGATGGTGTCGCTTCTGGAGGTTGCGTCTTCTGTTGGGTTTGTTTCGGACATGAACCACAAAATCTTGAAGGGGGTTTTGATTGAGCTTGTTGGCGGTCTGCGCGACAGACAAAAAAGAGGGAGTTTTAATGTTCTTGAAGATTTTAAAATCGGAGAAAGCTTCTCAGACCAAATCGAGCTTTCAAAAAAATTCTTTGAGACAAATATTAACGACAACCAAGATCAGTCTTTTGATAAAGGACAAAATATAAAAGACAAAAAGACATCAGTAAAAGTTGCCACATTTCCTAAGGAAAATATTTCTCTGCCAAAAACAAACATTTCAGAAAACAAGGTTATCAAGCAGGGAGTCAGCAACTCAGAAAGAAAAGATCAAATATTGAATATAATAAAAGAAAAAGGAGATGTTTCTGTTAATGATATCGTGACTTCATTTCCCGGATTAAGTTCAAAAACAATCCAAAGAGAACTGACTTCGCTTGTTGAGGAAAATGTCCTTAAGAGAGTTGGGGAAAAAAGATGGAGCAGATATTCCATACAATAAATAAGCAGGAAGGCTTTCCAATTAGCCCGCCCGTACCGAACGGCACGTTCGGGCGGGAAGTCGATATTCAATAAAACCCCAAAACTAAGAGCTGTCAACACTCTGTTTTGTAATAAAAACACCGTAAACGCGTCAATACTGGTAGATCGTACTGTTTTAAATAATTCAACATAACATTTTGTCTTGTTGTAATTTTGTCTAAAATATGCGATTATTGTGGAATCCCGTTTTTAGTTTTGAGTCATTTTTGACTCCACCTAAATCTTGGGTTATCCACAAAACTTTTTGGAGCCATTGGCTTTAAGGAGTTAAAATGGAAGTTGGATAAATTTAATTTAAGTTTATCCATCGGTTCGAAAAACAAAGCCTATTGTTTTTCCTATCGAGGACACTTGATCATTGAAAATAAAATACAGGTTTTGTGATTTTTTCAAAAATCTCAACACACCGTGGAACATGAATTTTGTTTCTACAATTTTTATTTTTCATGGTTAGTATTACTTTTCACACGATCGGTATCCGCCGTGTCGACAAGGCAGATACAGTTTAATTTTTTTAATAAAGAATTAAATTTGTATGCCTTTAGTTTCGGAGAATTCCGAAACAAGGTGGCGCTTCATGTGCGAGCATGAAGAAAACAACAAGCGTGGGGTTTATCAATAAAAGATAAAGTCTTCGCTAAATTATTCATTAATAACGATAATTTTTATTATGATCAAATCATTAAAAAATTCTCTTGCTGTTTTTGCAGTAACAGCTTTTGCTGTCCTATTCGTAGGTTCATCATTTGCTTCAGCTGCTCTAACGCAAACACAAAGAGAGGCGTTGATGGCTCTTGGTTTCACTAGCTCACAAATCGCTGCGCTAGAAGCAACTATGGGCGGAACAACACAAGCCGGAGCTTCTTGTACTTATGTACACTCTGGACCAACTATGAAAGTTGGATCACGAGGTGCTCAAGTTACAATGTTGCAAAACGCTCTTAACGCTTCAGGATTCTCTGTCGGTTCAGCTGATGGAACATTCGGAAACATGACAAGAAATGGAGTTGTAGCTTTCCAACAATCAAAAGGATTGACTGCTGATGGTCTTTTTGGACCAGCATCAGGAGCTGCTTTAGCTAATCACTGTTCTACTACTGTTGTAGTAAACCCAGGAACACCTGGAACAACTACACCGGGGTCATTGCAGGGA
>CAZKOZ010000019.1:0-2712 GCA_964554525.1 uncultured Candidatus Saccharibacteria bacterium
GGGGGGGGGGGGTGATATAATGTAAGGACGATGAGAAAAATATCGACCAATTTTGTCACTAAAGTAATTATTATTACCCTGGTTTTGTCATCCTTGTTTTTGTACAAGGAAACAAAAGTTAAGGCGCAAACCTTAAACTACGATTTCCAATCAGATGTTGTCGGTAGTCCGCCAGCCGGTATTACTGTTTTGCAGGGAACTTTAAATACTGTGAATTCAGCCGGACTTTCTAGTAAGGCAATGGTTGTAAGTGCATATAGTGGCGGTGCGGGTATTTTAAGATTTGATAACTTTCCGCTTTCAGATTATCAACAAATTGTTTATCGATCATCTTATACTAATCAAACTAACAGAGGTGGAATAATTTTAAGAGCAAACGCATCTGGTCATGGTTATATCTTTCAGATAAATCCAGCCCTAGGAGATGTTAGGGTTTTTAAAATCGATGGTTCTGGATCGACTCAGCTGGCATCTGCCACCTTAGCTGGTCCAGGCACTAACGTTCAAAGATGGTATAGGGCAACAGCAGATGAAGATTCTCTGACTTTAGATTGGTCAGCGAACGGAAGCGATTGGACAAGTTTGATATCTGTAACAGATGACACATATGCAGATGGCTATGTTTATTGGCGTGAGGGATATGGTGGTGGTGACAACAGAAATCAAGTTGATGACATTGTTTATAATTACAACGGTGATTATGCAGTTGTGGACAGTATTACTTTGGGTTATCCAACATCCTATCAGGTTATTCAGCGTAACAATAATAACAAAGCTGATATTGTTATTTCAGGAACATATACTGGTTTACCGTCGGCGATCGAGGCTTCTTGGAACGGTAGCTCGTGGACTACCATAGTTCAAACTCCTAGTTTGGGAATCTATGGTGGGATACTTGAAGATATGGATACGGGTCAGGGCACCTTGAGTGTTCGATTTTCTAATGATCAAGATATATCTGATCAGTCAGAGTACGTTGGAATTGGTGATATTTTTGTAATGGCTGGTCAAAGCAATATGAGCGGGCGTGGAGTTAATGATCAGGTATATAGTCATAGTGAATTGAAGGCTAGTCTGTTTGGTAATGATTATGTATGGAAGGAATTAGAAGATCCTTATGATAGTAATGTTAACCAAATAGATGGTGTTAGTTCAGATGGTGCCAGTGGTTCATTTATTCCTTTGTTGGCAACAAAATTTCTTGAGGACCAAGGTGTTCCTGTTGCTTTTATTCCTGTGGCAAAGGGGGGTACATCAATAGATTCTTGGTCTAGGAGTACTAGCGTTGGTACTTTATATGGATCAATGATGAGGCGCATTAACGATATTGGTGGACATATAAAATCGGTGCTTTGGTTTCAAGGAGAGAGTGATGGCAGTAAAACACCAAACCAGTATCAGAACTTGTTAGATACCTTATCCAACAATATATCATCTGACTTTAACGGGGCAACCATCATGCCAGTTATCATTGGTTCTTTTGCTAGCTCTGGTTATGGAAGAGGTAATGTCCGTATAGGCATAGTGCAAGCAGTAGAAAATAATCCCAATATCTTAATGGGTCCAGCCGTATATGATGTAAATATCGATGACGAAGGATCTGACGGAACCCACTTTGTGTCTAACGGTGACCTTAATGTTATAGGTGAACGTTTTTGGGCGGCCCTAAAGAAAAGCTTTTATGGTGGATTGAATGGTTATGGTCCAATAATCGATTCTATAAACTACAATCCAGATAAAAATTCTTTGTATCTAACTTTTAATGATGACACAAATCCGGTTATAGGTAATTCAACGGCTACAGCTACAGCCTTTGAAGTTTCAAATAATTCTCAAGCAATAGGTGTTGCTAGTATTGAATATCTAAATAGTGACACCTTAAAACTAGAACTTAATGATAGTCCTGATCTTGATTATCCGATTCTTGTCAGTTATGGGTATGAAAATCGTTTAACTATAGGAAATTCTGTATATGACAATGATGGATTGCCGGCCGTACCATTTTTAAATTTTGAAGCGAGTATCTTGGACTTAACTGTCCCACCCCCTCAAAACCTCCACTCAACCTCCAAAACCCAAACAACCATCTCACTTTCTTGGGATGTTGTCCCAGATAGAGACAGCTATGTAATTGAAATATATGATAGTTCCTGGAATGAAGCAGGAACAACAACGAATACAACTTACACAGTATCTGATCTAACTCCAGATACCCAGTATCAGTTTAGAATACGAACAGTAATAAATGACGAAGAAAGTGATCCATCAAATGTTGTTACAGTATCGACATTGGCTCAAGTACTTGGTTGCACCGACCCTCAAGCCACCAACTACAACCCTTCTGCCACCCAAGACAACGGCTCCTGCGAATACGATCAAACAACTCCACCACCCCCTCGTCCATCTTCCACTGTCACAGGCTCTATCTCCACTCAATCAACCATCAACACTCTAGTACTGCAATACCGAGATCTCTTACTTCAAGCCTACAACCTAGGTATACCATTACCTCAAATCGTTCTTGATCTGCTAAACATTAAACCAATACAATTACCACCATCTATACCAGCAAGAGACTTACAAATGGGTATGACAGGTGAAGATGTAAGATCTCTGCAAAAACTCTTAAACAATAACGGCTATACCATAACAACATCTGGTCCAGGATCTCCCGGAAATGAAACAAATGTCTTTGGTAATCTAACTAAACAA
>CAZKOZ010000019.1:2722-8642 GCA_964554525.1 uncultured Candidatus Saccharibacteria bacterium
CAAGCTTTAATCAAATACCAACAAGCTAACAATATTACTCCAGCTGCAGGATACTTTGGTCCTGTAACCAGAGCTAAGATGAAGAGCCAGGGGTGGTAGAGAATGTTGAGGGTTTTTCTCTTTTAAATTATTGACAAATTATCTTGTATAAGATAACTTTTATAAGTGGTTTGGGTCCTTGGAAGGAATGGGACCTGTCCATGCAGACTTCCCGCGGGTGCGAGCAGGGGGGAGAGCCTGTCTCGCCCCGTGAGGAAGTTGTTCTTTCAAGCAAAATTCTCCGAAATGGAGATAAAGATAAGTGAACGTTGCTTGAGCAGCTTCGCTGTTCGCTCGTTCAACAGGCAAGACCCCTCGAACCATTCAGGGAATCTTGTACGGGCAAGCGAGCAGAAAATTCGCTTGTAACAGGGACCGGTTCGTAAGACCCGGTCCTTTCTCATTTAAAGTATTTTTATGTTAAAATTAAGTGGTAAAAATGAATCCCGTTAGAGATAAAAGGTTTTTAAATAATCTAGCGTGGGTTATTAATTCAAGAAGGTGATTAAATTATTATTTTAAACAACTTTACGCAAATCTTTGATTTGCTATCTCTAACGGGATGAAGCTTAAATCTTTAGAACTAAATGGGTTTAAATCTTTCGGCAAGAAGAGCCGACTTGATTTTACTCATCCTCTAACTTGTATTGTTGGGCCGAATGGTTCGGGTAAGTCAAATGTTGTTGAGGCTTTTCGTTTTGTTTTGGGTGAGCAATCCATGAAATCTTTGCGCGGAAAATCAGGCAAGGATTTGATTTTTAAAGGATCATCAGGTGTGTCAAAACCATCACGGGCTTCTGCCACTATTGTTTTTGAAAATAAAAAAAGAGCTTTTAAGATTTCTCCGGACGCGGAAAAACCAATAAATGTAGACTTTGATGAAATTTCAATTTCGCGTCATGTTTTTGCCGACGGCGCAAATAGCTATTTTATAAATAACTCTGAGGTGCGATTGAAAGATATTGTTGAGCTTTTGTCTTCGGTTAACATCGGTTCTTCCGGACATCATATTATCTCACAAGGTCATGCTGATAGAATTCTTTCTGCCAGTGCCAAAGAGCGTCGCGGCATGATAGAAGATGCGCTCGGACTTAAAATTTATCAGTTTCGCTTAAAAGACAGCGAGAAAAAACTTGCCAAAACAACAGAAAATATTAAAGAAATAGAAAGCGCCAGACGTGAACTTGCTCCGCATATTCGCTACCTTAAAAAGCAAGTTGAAAAAATCCAAAAAGGCGAAGAGATAAGAAATGAGCTCACAGAACTTTTTCTTTCATATTTCGCTTCAGAGAAAAAGTATGTTTCAAACGAAGAGGAATTTTTAAAGGGCGAGAAAAATAGACTCAAGGATATTTTTAAAATCGCAGAGGAAAAGCTCTCGGAAATAAAGGTTGTTGACGATAATTCTTTTGAAGAAGAAAAAAATGATGAAATCGCAAACATCAGAAAAGAGTCTGAAAATATTCGCGCGTCAAAAGATAATCTGTCGCGGTCTCTTGGTAAACTTGAAGGTTTGATTGAAATTGAAGAGGAAAAAATCGGCAAAGGTGACACTTTGGTTTCCATTAAAAACAGCGATTTTAACTCTTTTATAGATGATGTTCATGAAGGGCTGGATATGGCTTTGGCGAATTCAGATATTAACGGCATAAAGAGCAGTTTGAAGTATATAAAAGATAAACTTTCTTCTTTTAGACAGAAGTTTAAATTGACCGGGGAAGTTTCAAAAGATGATTTAAATGATTTGATAAAAACAAGAGATGGAATTTTATCGGAAATTTCTTCGCTAGATGGGCGGCTTGAAGAAAACGAGAACAAAATAAGAGAAATCCAAATTGAAATTTTGAAAGAAAAAGAAAAAAGATTTAAGGACAGGGAAGAGAAATTCACTTTGGAAAATGAAAGAAATAATGCGCAGGCAAGTTTGGAAGTTTTGGAAAACAAAACAATAACTTTTGATCGTCGTAAAACTCTTTTTGAAGAAAATGTTAAAGAGGCGGTTGTTTTGGTTGGGCAAAATATTTTGTCTTTTGATAAAGGTGAGAACGCGACAATTTTGGGCGATGCCGAGCAAGAGGATTTACGCAGAAAAATTGAGAGGTTAAAAATAAAACTTGAAGACATTGGAACTGGCGGCGGAGCGGATGTTTTGAAAGAATACAAAGAAGTTTCCGAACGCGATGAATTTTTGTCAAAAGAGCTTGGCGATCTTGAGTCAAGTATGAGAAATTTGCAAAAACTTATTGAAGATTTGAAAAACACGTTGGATAGAGAATTTAAAGAAGGTATTAAAAAAATTAACGAAAGATTTGAAGAGTTTTTCAAATCAATGTTTGGCGGCGGCGGAGCGTTTTTGTCTATTTTGGTTGAAAAGCCAAAAAAGCTGGACGAAAACATGGACGAGACAGAATTTTTTGAAGAAGAAAAATCTTTTGAGCAGGGAATAGATATAAATGTGTCGTTGCCGCATAAAAAGGTCAAAGAGCTGACAATGCTCTCGGGGGGTGAAAGGTCGCTGACTTCTATTGCTTTGCTTTTTGCTATGACACAGGTTAATCCGCCGCCGTTTTTAGTCTTGGACGAAACAGATGCGGCGCTTGATGAAGCAAACTCAAAACGCTATGGAGACATGTTGGAAAGGCTTTCCAAGTATTCCGAGCTTGTCGTGGTAACGCACAATAGGGAAACGATGTCCCGCGCCGACCTCATTTATGGTGTCACAATCGGCGCTGATGGAGCCTCAAAACTTCTTTCAATAAAGTTTGCGGAGGCTGAAGGGTATGCGAAGTAATCTAGTAAGTAAAAAGTAGGAAGTAGTAAGTAGGAAAATACCCGCAACGAGAGCTATTCAGGTATGATCATCTGGATAGCTCTTTCTCTTTTATATTAAAACTAAATCTTTGACCGTTTGAAATATTACGTTAATAAAACAACAGATTTTGCCTTAGAAACTGATGCTGTTTGAGTAAGCTTGGGGCTTACGAGTTCATCAGTTTCTTGGCTTAAAATAAGTTGTTTTTAGTAATATTTCATCAAGGTCTAGACTTTTTGGTTACTTTTTTGGCAATGAAAAAAGTAACAGAGAAAATTCTTAAATCTTTGTCGGAACCCCAGGAACATAAGTCCTGTCTAGCTTGAAAATCTTTTCTTCAAATTCTTTTATGCCGTCTTTTGTTACTGTAACGTTCGCCAACTTTCCGGTCATTGTTTCTTCGGAAAAATATTGATCAAAAATAGCGTTGCCGAGAGAATACATTATCAAACCATTTTTATAAGAAACAGTATCTTGTATCACATGTGGGTGATGTCCGGCGACAATATCAGCGCCGGCGTCTATGGAACTTTCTGCCAAATTTTTTTGCCGCGCGTTATATTTCACATATTCATCACCAAAGTGGTATGACACGACTAAAACATCAACTTTTTCTTTTGCATTTTTAATATATTCCAGTCTTTTTGGGTCGCTTGCTAAAAGTATACCGGATTTCTCGGCTGTTGCCGCCATCCAATTTGGTCCGACATCTGTGAATCCAAGAAAGCCGACACGAATACCGTTTTTCTCAAATATTTTCACTTCGCTGGTATCCGTCAAATTTTTGCCGGCGCCAACAGTAACAATGCTGAGATTGTCCAACCGCGCTAGGGTATCGTTAAACGCGGCGACATTCCAATCGCCGACGTGATTATTAGCAAAAGACAAAACATTGAATCCCGCTTTCGCTAAAGCGTCTAAAGATTTCGGCTCCATACGAAAAGAATATTTACTTCCGACATTGTTTCCTTTGTCGGAAACAGGACCTTCTAAATTTGCAAAAACAATATCGCTTTCTTTTATCTCTCCAAGATTTTTAAAGAGGGTATCGTAATCTCCACCGTAGTTGTTATAAACGGAAGTTTTAACTCCGCGATCCATCATAATGTCGCCCAAAAATGAAATAGTCACCTCTTTTGGAAGAATGTCTTCAAGATTAAAATTCGGATCTAAAAATTCTTGAATGGTGATATTTGCCACTTTTAAATGATAGGAATCCGGAAGACCGATGTATCGCCAATGCCATGGCTCAAAAATGTACCCTGTATTTTTGCCAGCCGGGTAACTCATAGAAAAACCAAACTTGTGGGCGTTTTTATCAAGCCAAGAATATTCTTTGGTCAGGTGAAAACTTCTGTGCGCTGAATCGAAGCCAACAGATGGCGATGTAAAATCAATCGTTGTGCCGAGTTGATGTTCGGAATGCCCCGGTTTTGCTACTGCTTCTTCGCTGTTTTGAACGGTATTTTTTCTATGCCAGTCATCATAGAGCCACTTTTGAGTTTCCTCACTCCTGAAAGCCGAGGTTACAACAAGGTTCACCCCATCTTCTTTTGCAGCTTTAAACAAATCTTCCAAAGCCAAAGCGGCGGACTCACGCAAACAAATATCTCGCCCTTTTGTATCTATAAGATTTTTAATCGGGATTAAATCCACAGGTACATAGTTTTCTGGCAGCTTATTTTGCGCGTTAGCGTTAAACAAAATCATGTCATCAAAAACGCCCCCGGGTTTTTCACAGCTATTTTGATTTATTGGCTCTCTTAAAATTTCCACAAAACCATCTAATGTGTCGTTTATAGACTTTACCCCGGCAACTTCTCCTTGTTGACCCAGATCTATTTTGTTTTGAGCAGTCTCTTCTTCATCTGAAAGCGTCAGGGCTGAATTTTCTTGTCTTAATTCTTCGGCATATCCATAAGATACATTTTCCCTTAGGTAGTTTAAGATTGTGTAAATATCTTTTGTTCTGTCATCTGTTCGAAGCAATACGATACCGATATGTCTGTCTTCGTACCCATCAAAAGATACTGAAAAAACGCTCACACCGGTTCTTTTTGCCATGCTCGTGTATCCTGTTTTTCCGCCAATAAAACTGTTATTACTTGAAAAAAAGTTTATATTCCTCCAGAGTTTCCCTATGGCTGTGTATTCTCGAAGCATTGAAATATCAAAAACTGTTCTGTGGTTGTTTTCGAGGTAAGCGCTCATCTTAAATAGGTCTTTTGATGTGGAGGTGTTTCTTGAAGAAAGTCCGCTCGGGTCTTCGAAATTTGTTTTTTCCATACCTATCTTTTTAGCGAAATCATTCATTTCTTTCATGAAGTTGGGTCTTCCTCCATGTTCAGCCAAAACCTCGGCGGCGTTGTTGCTGGAAACCAAAAGGAGAGGGTAGAGAAGATCAGAAATGACGACATTTTCACCGGAGCGAAGATCTCCTCGAGAACTTTCGATGTTTGCGGCGCGAGACGATACTTTTGTTTTTTCCTTCTGTGGCAAAGTTTCGAGCGACACAAGAGCCGTCATTAGTTTTGTGACAGAGGCAATAGGGAAGACAGAATCGGAATTTTTTTCCAAGATTATTTCACCGGTGTTTAAATCGCCAATCACATAAGATACGGCGCCAATATTGAGCGGCTTCACATCTTTTTTGATTGTGTATTTAGGTTGTGGAGGGTATATGATATCTTCAAAACGAAAAGCCAGGTCTGCGCTGCTGGTTTTTTCTTTTCTTAAAATACTTGATTTAATGTCTTTTATTTTAGACACCAAAGATATGCGTTTTTCGTTTACATGGATTTGATCAGGCATATTTTTAAATCCATTCCAAAGAAAGGACGTTAAAAAGATACCAAGTGTGATAGGTATCAAACTCCAGAGCAGGTTATTAAAAATTTTTTTAAACATCTTTTTCTTTAAGCAAATATATAATCGATAACACCTTCTTCCTTGTCGGCTTTTTTAACTTTTATTTTTATTTTATCGCCAATTCGTATTATGCGTTTTGATTTTTCTCCGGATATCAAAAGATTTTTTTCATCGTACGTATAGTAATCATCTTCAGCATCC
>CAZKOZ010000020.1:0-1730 GCA_964554525.1 uncultured Candidatus Saccharibacteria bacterium
GTCGCGCCAGACATTTCACCTGTCGCTTTTTCATATTCATCAAGCATCCAAGACATTATTTCGCCGTTTGTATTCACGTCCGGCGCTGGCACATCTTTTTCCGGTCCCAAAAGCGGAAGCATGCCGTGAGCCCAACCTCGAGACAACTTTTCTAATTCACTTTTTGACAGACTTTTAGGATCAACTTTCACTCCACCTTTCCCTCCACCCATCGGAATATTCGCCACAGCGCATTTTAGAGTCATCCAAAGCGCCAAGGCGTTTACTTCATTCATATCGGCATTTGGATGAAAACGAATTCCGCCTTTATAGGCCCCTCGCTTATTGTTGTGCTCCACGCGATAGCCTTCAAAAATTTTTTGGCTACCATCGTCCATTGTAATCGGGATTGAAATAAGAACTTGCCTGTCTGGATTTGAAAGTCTGTCTATTAGACTTTGAGGGAAATTCTTAACTTCGTTTGCTCGCTTTATCTGAGCGAGCGCGTTTTCAAATGGATTTGACATGGACATTTTTTATTAGTTAATAACCAAGCGATTATATCATGAAGCATGCCAAGGTTGCCAAAATCCAAAATTAATGTATATTTTTATTAGAAAAACAGCACAACCATGAGCAACAAAACTCTCATAGACAGGAGGGACGAGCACCAAATTAAAGCTCTTTTGTTCTTCCAAAAAATATCTGTGAAGAACTACTTGAAGAGTTATCCTGAAAAGGTTTTGGTCAGCATTATCGTCATGCAGTTAAAAAAACTGCAAGGCGTCAACAAGATGGGTATTTGGGCTGGCGGGTCAGGAGTACTACTAAGAGAAGGCATTCTACGATTCAAGGATTTTGGATTCTTGAAAGGGTGCCTGAAGAAGTTCTTTAGGCACGGAATAATTTCTGATGAAATGGCAACAACGATCGATGCCATTCCAGACAACGCTCAAAAAGCGTATGAACGTGCTGAACACAGAAAAGATGACATAATAGCATGGCTCTACCACCAAAAAGATCCTCGGGATCGCATTTTCCGAAGAGCTTCATGAAAGAGGTGTCGCGCAAAGCGCGACACCTCTTTTTCTACCTATCCGGTGGGATTTCGTAATAGTTAATCAAGAACCTGGCAATGTTCATAAAAGGCTCGGTAAGCGTTTCTGAAGCAAACCTGGCGCCAACCGGAGCCGTATTTGAGATGAATATCAAAAACTTCGGATCATAAGCCGGAAAATAACCAAAAAATGAGTGGAGATTTTTCCCTTCAATATATCCCCCGCCACGAGGATTTGGAATCTGCGCTGTTCCGGTCTTTGCTGCTATGCTATGTCCTGGCATTTTGTATTTTCCTCCGCCCAAGGTGTTGTCCACAATAGAAACAAGCATTCTCGAAATCTTCTCTGACGTGCCATCTTTCAAAATCTTTTTTCCATCTTCTTTTTCATAAGTAATATCCTTAACCTCACCATTGGTGTATTCAAATCTCTTCACAACATGCGGCTGAATCAAGTAACCGCCATTTGCAATAGAAGAAAGTGCTCTAACCAAAACCACCGGACTAAAAGAAATACCTTGCCCAAAAGAAGCTGTAGCATATTCAAGTTCTCTGGGTGATTGAAGATTTGAAGCAAGCCCTTTTGCTTCATTCGGCAAATCGACATTCGAACGATCACCAATTCCATAAGACAACATATAATCACGAAAACGATTTTTACCAAGCTGACGCATTGTGTACACCATTCCGGTGT
>CAZKOZ010000020.1:1740-8544 GCA_964554525.1 uncultured Candidatus Saccharibacteria bacterium
TTTAATGACTCTGCCAGGACAGTTTGTATTGTTGTTTGACCTCTACCCTTTTTGTCAAAGTTCTCAATTTTTTTATCCTCAACCTGAACATACCCGGGGTCATAAAACGGAGTATCTGCAGAAATAACACCCGCATCAAGCGCTGCCGCGATGACAAGAGGCTTAACAACCGATCCAAATTCAAAAACATTTTCCACTAAAGGGTTGGAGTAATCCAAAGGATTTTTTACTATTCGAAAATTATTTAAGTCAAATGATGGAACATGAACCATGGCAATAATCTCGCCACTTTGAGGATCAATCACTATGCCATTTGCTGATTCTGAACCAAACTTCTCCATGGTTCTTAAAAGTTCCTGCTCAACAAAATTTTGCACAACAGGTTCAAGCGTGGTAACAACATCAGCCTTTTGATTTTCGGCCTTAAAAATAGAGCTGTTTTTTCTTGAGAATAATTCCGCAAAAATATTTATATGAACATCCTCAGAATCTC
This sequence comes from uncultured Candidatus Saccharibacteria bacterium, assembly GCA_964554525.1. Classification (GTDB taxonomy): domain Bacteria; phylum Patescibacteriota; class Minisyncoccia; order Phycocordibacterales; family CSBR16-119; genus JAUPTX01. The sequence continues at coordinate 2,234 of CAZKOZ010000020.1, forward strand.
GAGAAAGAATATCATTATAAAATCTTTCAATGCCGTATCGTCCGGTTATTTCATCACCCCTGTAGGCCATAAAACCAAGCGTTTGGGCCGCCAGAGGTCCACCCGGATAAAACCGCCACTTATGTTTACTCAAAATTATTCCAGGCAAACCAAGCGACATTATTTCATTGTAAAGTTCGCTCGAGATTCTATTAGAAAGCTCTTCATATGGATCACCCTTTTTAGCAGCCTTGGACATAAAATCATTTTTTTCCAGCGGGACAACAGCGCTTAGCAATTCAAATGTTTTTTCTGGATCAGTAATATCATCCGGTCTTATGGCCAAAATATATCCAGATATTACAGATGCGGCAGATATTCTAGTCCCGTCTTTTTTTTCAAAATAAATAACGCCTCGATCAAAAGAATCAACTGTCTGCACATATGAACTGTCTGCCTTGGATGCGTAAGCCTCGCCATTAACCGACTGAATAAAAAATAGTCTGGCTATCAAAGCCGCACCCGCCAAAATAACAAAAAGAGACAGGATTCTCACTCTTAAAAGAAATTTTTTTCTTACAACATTCATTATTATCTAAGCGATACAAATGACTTTTGCGAAATAAAGACAGGTTCACTATTGTTCACAAAACCAAGATCATGCGCTTTTTGAAGAGTTACCAAATTATTATACTGAAAAACTTCAAGCTCCAAACTTGATATGTTTGTGGCGACAGAGCGTATCTCTGATTCAGCATTTTTACGAGCCACCAAATCAAATATCGTCCTACCCAAAAAAAACATATAAAGAGAAAAAGTTATCACAACAAGAAGAGACAAACAGAAAAAAATCTTTATTCTGTCGACTGATTGTGTTTTTAGTTTTGTATTATGTCTGATCATATTAAACTTTTTGTAGAACTCTTAATTTTGCGCTTCTCGACCTTGGGTTTGCTATCAACTCTTCTTCGCTCGGCGGAATCGGTTTTTTAGAAAGCAAGAGCGCTTCTTCCCTTTCTCTTTTATTCCTGAAAAAATTCTTCACGATTCTATCTTCCAAGCTGTGAAATGAGATAACCGCCATTCTGCCTTCGCTCCGTAAATGCGCAAATCCTTTTTCCAAAAATTCCTCTATCGCTCCAAGCTCGTCGTTGACCGCAATACGCAAAGCTTGGAAAGTTTTCGTCGCCGGATGAATTCTTCCCATTTTGTAGAAAAACGGCACAGCGCTGGAGACGATGTTCACCAAATCGGTCGTTGTTTTTATCGGCATCTTTTCCCTGGCTAAAACAATCTCTTTGGCAATTCGTCGCGAAAATCTTTCATTGCCGTAACCATATAAAATATTGGCGATTGATTCTTCCGACCATTCGTTCACGATCATGTCGGCTGTTATGTCATTTTCAGTAATATCTTTTTTAAGTGTCATTTTGAGAGGTTCGTCTTTTTTGAAAGTAAAACCTCTTCCGGAATCTTCTATCTGGTAAGAACTAAAACCAAGATCAAGTAAAAATCCATCAACGGAAGAAATATCCAAATCCGCAAGAACCTTTTCAAAATTTCTGAAGTTTGAAAGATGAAATGTAGCGTTGCAATCCATTCCTGCAATTCGCTCTTCCGAGCGACGCAAAGCATCTTCGTCCACGTCCAAAGCAACGATTTTCACACCATCACCAAAACGGCGGCAAATCTCTTCGGTGTGTCCGCCAGCTCCAACTGTGCAATCAACCACGGTCTCACCCGGCTCCAGCGCCAACGCATCTATTGATTCTTTTAAAAGTACAGTCTTGTGCATAAGCCTAGAGCATTCCTATGCCGCCCAGTTTTTCTGCCAAACCGTCGGCTTGTTTTTCAACGACCTTTTTGTAATTCGTCCAGGCTTTTTCATTCCAAATTTCAACTCGGTTTTGAACGCCAACCAAAGCAACTTTGTCTGACAAATCCGCGCGAGCTTTCAAAAAAGGAGGAAGCAAAAAGCGACCAATATTGTCCACATCAACTTCTGTCGCACCACCAAACATAAATCGGTTAAAACTTCTGTTATCCGATGAGAGCATCGAAAACTCAGAAAGTTTTTCAGAAATCTTAACCCATTCCTTTTTGGTAAATATGAAAAGGCAATTATCAAGTCCCGGTGTTACCACGAGACTCTTCCCCATTTCTTTGCGGAACTTTGCCGGCAGAGAAACTCGGTTCTTGTTATCTATTGTGTGAATGTATTCGCCTATTAACATATTTTTTAATTTACCACTTTATCCCACCTGACTGGAATTATACACCACTTCATCCCACATACCAAAATCCATTTCCCACTTAAAATGTGGAAAAGTCCTTTGACCTTTTTAGTATTTTATTGTATTGTTTAGAAAATTCATCAAACATGCCGATACAACAAGCAGATAACACAACGTCGGGGAGACTGTCTGGCCTGTTTGGGGCAGATGGGCTAGGACTGGTAAACCTGGGTCAAGATCCAGTAATCGCCAGTATCTACAAACAGTTCTTTCCGCCCGAGAAAGAAGTACCTTGGAGTCCGGGAGAAGACAATCCCACCAACTCCGAAAAGAAGCAGCCCTAGCGCCAAGACGCTAGAAAAAGACCACCAGCCCTGGGCTGGCGGTCTTTTCATTTTTAGCAAGAACGGTTCTTGCTAATTAAATCTAATAGAAGATATTATATTTTTTATTTCTTCTAGGGTGTAAGGTTTGAGTACTTCTGGCATATAAGTAATATGTAAGATTTTAGTTGGTATAAGTATTTCGTACATATCAATCCCACCAACTAAATAATGATATTGTATTGCATTTTCACCACCTATTGTATAGCTCTCGACACTCCCTTCATTACCTCTCATAGAAGCATCTGATTCTAGTTTGTTAAAACATGCCTGAGATAAACATTTTTCTATTATTAGACCAGCAGAACCCAAGGGTATAGTAATAACACTCACATCAGTGTCTCCGTCAGATACACTTTTTGCAGATTCGTGACTTGTTATTTTTATATTATCAGGAGTAATGATACTTATTCCAAAAGATTCTTGTCTTTCACCAGATGTAGTTATTGGCTGAGTTGATTGTGTTGGTGTGGTTGGTATTTGTATTACCGGTGGTTGTTGTGTTGTTGGCTGAGGAGTTGTCTGGATTGGTTGACTTGGCGGAGGGGTGAATGTTTCTTCTTCCGGGAAGTAAATATCGTTGGTATCTTCGTATGTGTATATATCATTTGTGGTATTGTTTCTGTTTACCACCATATACCCTAAGATACCTAAACCAATGATTAAGATAAAAATTAGTACTCCGTTTTTCATAATTACTTTTATTAAGTTAAGTTTTCTAATTTGACCTCATAAAGTTTATCATAAATAACATTTTGTATGAAGCGAATTTTACTCTCCACGTTAGCAATAACGGTTCTTGCTAATTGATACAAACCACCTGTTGAAAAGGCTCGCCGGAGCAACAAGTTTACAAAAGCGCCGAGGCGGAAGAAAATCCGCCCCATCAAGGGCGGATTATTCTGGTCTTTTCAACAGGTGGTTTAAAAATTTTATTCCCCTCTCGGTCTCATTATCGGGAAGAAAATTGTATCGCGGAGGTTTTTTTGCTCGGTCAAAATCGCCACAAGTCTGTCTATTCCCATACCAAATCCGGTCATTGGAGGCATGCCATGATCCATCGCAGTCAAAAATTCTTCATTCACACTCATAGCTTCTTCATCTCCCGCTTCTTTGGCTTTTGCCTGATCTTCTAAAAGTCGTCTCTGCTCTATCGGGTCAACAAGCTCCTGGTATTGGTTGGTGATTTCCGCGCCAGCGATAATAAGCTGACACATGTTGGCTGTGCCATCACCGTTTTGCGCCGCCAGGGGTTTCAAATCGCTCGGATAATTCATCACAAAAGTTGGATGAATTATTTTGTTTCTTGAAGATTTTTTGTAAACAAAGTCTAAAAGATTTGCGCGTCCGGTTTTTTTCGCTTCTTCTTTTTCCATTCCAAACTGAACCGCTTTTTCTCGAACCTCTTCATCACTTGCGGAAAACATATCAAGCGAAGCGTTTTCTTTTAGTAAGTCGGAAAAGTTTGCTCTTTCCCAAGGTTTTTCAAAATCAACTTCTACATCGCTGCCGTCTTTGTCGGAAACCACAAAAACACTTTTGCCGACAACATCGCGCGCGATATCGCGGAGCAAACTCTCTGTCCAAGCCATATTTTCTTCCAAAGAAACATAAGCGGCATACCACTCCATCATTGTGAACTCTTGGATGTGTGTCGGGTCAGAACCTTCGTTTCGGAAATTCTTTCCAATTTCATAAATCCTATTAAAACCTGCCGCCATTATCATCTTGTGTTCAATCTCAAGAGAGATACGCAAAACCATGTCCATGTCATAGTCGTTGTGATGAGTTTTGAAAGTTTTCGCCATCGCGCCGCCGGCTTGGTTTTGAAGTATCGGTGTTTCAACTTCCATAAAATCTTTATCGTCAAAAAACTTTCTGATGTATTTTATTATTTCACTTCTTTTTTGAAACCTTGAAAAAGCGTCTTTATCAGAAAGTAAATCAAGATATCTTTTTCGGTATTTTTCTTCTGCGTCGACAAGCCCCGCCCATTTTTCCGGCAAAGGCGCCAAACTTTTCGTCAAAATTTTCCAATCAGAAACCAGAATGCTTTTTGCTCCGCGTTCTGTCACAAAAGCTTCGCCTGAAACCTGAATAAAATCCCCCATATCAACATTGTCAAAAAAAAGCTTTAGCTTGTCTTCGCCCAAGACATCTTTTTTAAAGACTGCTTGGATATTTCCTGTGCCATCATCAAGCGGAACAAACAAAATCGCGCCTTGTCCGCGAATCGCCATCACACGTCCAACAATGGAAAAAGAATCTTTGAGCTCATCAAATTTCTTTGACAGTTCTGCCACAGTAAAATCCCGCTTTAGATCAAAGTCGTAAGCAGATATGCCTAAAGCTTTTAAGTTTTCTATTTTTCTAAGTCGAGTCTCTTTTATTTCGTTTAGACTAGCCATGACTCTATTTTACATCAATTATTTTATATTGGATAGGTCCGGCAGGACTGTTGAAATTTACAGTATCATCTTTTTTGCCGCCAAAAAGAGCTTGACCTAAAGGAGACTGATACGAAATCTTTCCAACCGACATATCGGCTTCACCTTCACCAACAATAAAAAATTCTCTGGTTTTTGTGTCGCCTTTTTTCTTTACAACAACAGTCGAGCCAATACCAACGTTGTCGGATTTTTTCTTACCTGAAACAATCTCAGCATTTTTCAAAATCCTTTTTATTTCATTTACTCTGTCTTCAAGTTTACCCTGCGCTTCACGAGCTTGATGATATTCGGCATTTTCAGACAAATCACCAAGAGATTTGGCGTACTCCAAAGATTCAATGATTTCCTTTCTCTTTACCCCTTCCAATTCAGCCAATTCCGCCTCGAGAGAAACAGCCCTTTCTTTTGTTATATATTCTTTTTCGGTATTCATGAGGGGTATTTTAGTCGTTTACAGACCAAGTGTCAATCAATATAATCTAATAAAATTATTCTAAATATTCTGGCGCATTTTCATTCATCCAATCCAAAACTTGCCTCATGGCAAAAGACGCGGATAAGTCGCTTTTAGATGGTCCGCGTTCCATCAAAATAGCAAAAGCATATCTAGGATTTTCATATGGGAAAAACCCAATGGTCCAAGAATTGATAAAACGATTACCCTGTCCGGTTTGGGCTGTACCGGTTTTTGCCGCCACATTCACATATTTGACATTTAAAAGCTGCCCCGTTCCGGCAACGACCACATCTCTCATCCCATCTTTGATCAGACTGTAATCTTTTGGAGAAAAATCTTCCAAAATTTTCTGTGGTTCGCTAACACTATCTAAAAGCAGGCTTGGTTTAACAATGACACCTTCACTGGCAATAGCAGCCACAGCTTTAACAATCTGAAGTGGGGTAACCTGAAAACCATACTGCCCAATCGAAGTGTTATATGTGTCCCCCAACCGCCAAGCGTCACCGTTAAAAAGCCGTCTCTTCCATTCAGGATTAGGAATCACACCGGCTACCTCACCACCCAAATCAATTCCTGTTTTTTCACCAATACCAAAAGTTTTTATGTAATGCTCAATTTTTGAAATACCTAGACCGCTTTGCCTGCCAAGTCCGCCACCTATGGCATAAAAGAATGTATTCACCGAATCACCAATGGCGCGAACAATACTAACACTTCCGTGTCCTCCCTCACGCCAGTCGCGAAAAATTGTTGAAAGCTCTGGATTGTAAGGATTCGGTATTTCGACGCTGCCGGTGCTCAAAAT
>CAZKOZ010000021.1:0-435 GCA_964554525.1 uncultured Candidatus Saccharibacteria bacterium
GAGAATCTCCTTTTGAAAATTCTTTTACGGTCTCTAAAATAGTTTCAAAAATTTCATCATTAGAAAGTTTTTTGATTTCACGTCCACATTTTACACAGTGAGGTTTTCCAATTCGTGCATACAAAATTCGAAGATAATCATATATCTCTGTAATTGTCGCAACAGTTGAACGCGGATTATTTGAGCGAGATTTTTGATCAATAGAAATCGCCGGAGAAAGTCCTGTGATTTCGTCTACGTCCGGCTTTGGCATTTGCGAGAGGAATTGCCGCGCATAAGAAGACAACGATTCCACGTACCGCCTTTGTCCCTCGGCAAAAATAGTATCAAAAGCTAGCGATGATTTTCCAGAGCCGGACAAACCGGTAAAAACCACCATCTTGTTTCGTGGCACTGTTAAATTAACATTTTTGAGATTGTGAGTTCTTGCGCCTT
>CAZKOZ010000021.1:445-8493 GCA_964554525.1 uncultured Candidatus Saccharibacteria bacterium
TGATTTCGCCGGCGTTGTTTTCTTGTTTTTTATTCATAAGTTAAACAGACAAATCCCCCTCCGGACGACCTTAGGGGTTTATGCGACGAGTATATCACAACTATATTTAAGAAGTAAGAGTAAGGAATTTTTCCACACTTGCCAAAAATCACTGTTTAGGCTATTATTCGCCTCTGACTGTTCTTTAAGTTTAACCAAAACCAAACTACATGGAAAAAAACCTGTGGGATATCGTGATCTTTGCCTTGTGCACGATCGCGATAGGATGTTGGGCAGCCGCCCCGGAACTCAAAGAGTTTCTGAATCGGGCTGTCGCTAAAGTTGCAACCATCAAAACCCTTTCGCGATGAAAGCTGAGATGATTGTAACTCTAGTGTTCATGGCTTTGGGGTTTGCCTACGTCGGATTCGTCCGATGGAAAAACCTCCACCCAATGAAATTCAAGAGGCTTGTTGTTCAGTGGAACAACAAACTTTTTGAAAGCGGACGTCGAGTCAAGATCGGAGTCATGAGACTCATGGTCTTCGGCACAAAGTTCGGAATGTTCATCGGGTGAAAGAGTTTTGCATGAGCCTCATGGAGGACATGCAAATAGAGGACCCAGGTTCTCTATGATGAAGGCCGTCGCGGGAGCGACGGCCTTTACTAATTTATATTCAATTTTTCTTTTAAGACCAAAATCTCATCCCGCAAAATCGCCGCAGTTTCAAACTCTAACAACTTCACCGCTTCCGCCATTTGTTTTTCTTTAAGCTTTATTAACTTCTTCGGATTCTTAGCAAAAATCTTTTCATCTATTTCAAGTTCTTTTCTGACAGCTTTTTCATGATCAGAATCCATCGCTTCGGTAATATCACGAATTTTCTTCTGAATGCTTTTCGGTGTGATTTTGTGTTTTTTATTATAAGCAACTTGCACTTCACGGCGACGATTTGTTTCATCTATCGCCCGCTTCATTGAGTTCGTTATAGAGTCGGCATACAAAATAACTCGTCCGTCCACATTTCGCGCAGCGCGACCAATTGTTTGAATGAGAGATGTTTCCGAACGCAAAAAACCTTCTTTGTCGGCATCTAAAATTCCAATGAGTGATACTTCCGGCAAATCAAGACCTTCACGCAAAAGATTAACCCCAACCAAAATATCAAAAACTCCCCTTCTAAATTCCGTTAGGATTTTAATTCTTTCTATTGTTTTAATATCAGAGTGAATATATTCCGCTTTGATTCCGTCATTTTTTAAATATTCGCTCAAATCTTCCGCCATCTTTTTCGTCAAAGTTGTCGCGATAACTCTTCCACCTTTTTTAATTTCAGCTTTTGCTTCGTCGATAAAATCATGAACTTGTCCTTTATACTTTTTGCCTTCAATCACAGGACGAATTTCCAAAATCGGATCAATAAGTCCTGTCGGACGAACAATTTGCTCAACGATTTGCTGGCTTGTTTCTTTTTCTTTGTCGCTCGGAGTTGCCGAAACATATAAAACTTGCCCAACCCTTTCCTCAAATTCTTCATAGCGAAGTGGGCGATTGTCTTTTGCCGAAGGCAAGCGAAAACCATATTCAACCAAGTTTTGCTTACGAGAAGCGTCGCCGGCGTACATCGCCGAAAGCTGCGGAAGGGTTACGTGTGATTCATCAATCACTGTTAAAAATTCCGGCTCGCCATTTTTCTTGTGCGGGAAATACGACAAAAGAGTTTCCGGCGGTTCACCCTGCGACTTCCCTGACAAATGCCTGGAATAGTTTTCAATTCCCGAACAATATCCAACTTCTTTTATAAGCGCCAAGTCATATCTTGTTCGTCGCTTTAATCTTTCCGCTTCCAAAACTTTTCCGGCTTTTTCTAAAACGCGAAGTTGGTCTTTTAACTCGGCTTCAATGGACTTTATCGCATGTTCTTTTTTCTCGTCGTTTGTCAAAAAGTGTTTTGCCGGGAAAATAAAAACATTTTCCGGTCGTTCCATGATTTTTGAAGAAACCGGATCAATTTTTATAATTTCAGAAATTTTATTTCCTGTAAAATTCAAGCGATACATATAGTTTTCAGAAATCGGCATAATCTCAACCATACTTCCAATGACCCGAAACTGCCCGGAAGTCAGATCAGCGTTTGTTCTTTCGTAATGGATATTTATAAATTTTCGCATCAGTTCCGTCCTGCCAATTTCCATATCTACTTTCAGCATCAAATTATTTTCTTTGTATTCTTCCGGCGAACCCAAACCGTAAATCGCCGAAACCGACGCGACGATAATCACATCGTTTCGTGTCAAAAGCGACTGCGTGGAAGCGTGACGAAGTCTGTCTATCTCTTCATTTATCTGCGCGTCTTTTTCAATATATGTATCGCTCGCCGCCATGTAAGCTTCCGGCTGATAGTAGTCATAGTAAGAAACGAAATAATGCACAGCGTTGTCCGGGAAAAATTCTTTAAACTCGCTCGCAAGCTGCGCGGCAAGAGTTTTGTTGTGAGCAATCACGAGCGTTGGCTTTTGGATTTTTTCAATCACGTTCGCGACAGTAAAAGTTTTCCCCGAACCCGTCACACCCAAAAGAGTCTGCTTTCGCATACCTTTTTTGAGGCCTTCCGCTAAGGCTTTTATGGCCTCTGGCTGATCCCCTGCTGGTTTGTATTCACTTTTGAGTTTGAATTTCATTTTATCTATTTCTTTCGTAGCTTTGTTTTATTAACGGCATTAAATTTATAAAGTCAGAAGAAGAATTTAAACTAATCTCATAATCTCCATTACCCCAATGCCCAATTCCAGAAACATCTCTACTAATATTATAGGGGTCTTTTAGCTCCCCTTTTGGTATATTTAACCAAAATTTAATTTTGCCTTTTTGAGGCAATACATCTATAAAATTGGATGATGCCTTAAAAGCTATATATTTCTTTTTGGGAACAACTTCAATTTTATCATCCAAACTTAAGATTTGGTTTTTGAATTCTTCATACAGAGATAAAATTTCTTCATCTGCAGATTTTAGGTGGTCTTCTTCTGTGTATACTTTTACTTCTTCTGTAACCTTATCAACTATTTCGCTTGATTTACTGATTTTATTTATTGATTCGGAGGTTTCTGGTGATTTTAGCCTGTTGTACTGAATTAAATCATTTTGATATTTTGAAATTTCCCACAATTCAATCGGTAAATCTCTGAAGTTTATTGCTTGCTGTTGGTATTTAGAAAAAGAAGGTGAAATAAACATAACCCTTGACTGAGACCAGTCTACATCGTCTCTTTTTAAATTTGTACTTGTGCTTTCATTGTATTCTAAAATAAAATCGGCTTTGTTGTTTAACATCAAAGATAGATAAGCATATCCTTGATCAATAACACTAAAATTTTTATCTCTTTTGTATTCAATAATTACAAAACTTTTGCTGTCGTTATCAAATGCCAAAGTATCAATCCTAAGATTATTGAGTGAAAATTCTGATTTTATAAATTTTAAACCAAAAACATATTCAAGATTTTTCTCAGTTATTGACTGAATATCTTTTTCTAATTTAAAAGAATCTTCTTTAATGATATTAAGTTTTTGTTCCTGTAATTTATATAAAGACATAAAAAATTATTTTTTAAAACTGCTAATAAATTCCTCCTTAAACTCCGCAAATCTGTCTTCTAAAATTGCTTCGCGGATTTGTTTGACGAAATTTACGATGAAATAAACATTGTGAACTGAAGCTAAGGTGTTGGCTAAAATTTCTTTTGAATGGAAAAGGTGCGCGAGATAGGCTTTGGTGTAATTTTTACATACGTAACATTTACAATCATCTTCTATCGGTGAAAAATCTACGCGAAATTTTGAGTTTGTGATATTGATGATTCCGTTTTTTGTGTAAAGCGAAGCGTTGCGAGCAATGCGAGTCGGAGCGACACAATCAAAAAGGTCACAGCCATTTTGCACGGCCTCTAAAATATCCAGAGGGTCGCCGATACCGAGTAAATGCCTCGGCTTTTCTTCCGGCAGGACTTCATTCACCCAAGCCACAGCCGTGCCCATGTCGTCTTTGTCAAAACTTCCGCCAATTCCAAAACCATCAAACTCTCCCCCATTTTCTGTTTTCATTTCTCCTAAAGTCTTTGCTGATTCTTTTCTTAAATCTTCATGTCGTCCGCCTTGCACAACACCGAAAAGCGCTTGCGCGTTTCCTTGGTCTAATTTTTCATGAGCCTCTAGCGAACGAAGCGCCCATCTGTGCGTTCTTTCCATCGCTTCTTTTTGATATTCGTGAGTCGCTTGCGGACTTGTGCATTCATCAAAAGCGAAAATCATGTCAGCGCCCAAATCCCACTGAATTTGCATTGAAGATTCCGGAGTAAAACGATGCTCACTACCGTTTATATGCGAACGAAAAGTTACTCCTTCTTCGTCAATTTTAGCGAGCTTGCTTTGATTACCTGTTCCGCCATCAATCGGCTTTTTGGATTCGTCACCCGCCCCGTTAGAACTCGCGTGATTTTCATCACTACTTCTAACGGGGCTAGCTTTCGCAACCTTGCTCACATGCTCACCAAAAGCCGCGCCCAAAGAAAAAACTTGAAAGCCGCCAGAGTCGGTCATCGTTGGGCCTTGCCAATTCATAAATTTTGCAAAACCACCAGCTTTCGCAACCAAATCACTGCCAGGCTGCAGATACAGATGATAAGTATTCGCCAAAACAACTTGCGCGCCGAGCGATTCAAGCATCTCAGGAGTCATGGCTTTTACCGTCGCTTTAGTTCCCACCACAACAAAAGCCGGCGTTTCAATTTTGCCATTTGGTGTTTGGATAACCCCCGCTCGCCCAAGCTTATCATTCAACCTTTTTTCAATTTTGAAATTAAAATTCATATGGATAGATATATAGATATTATATGTATTCTCTCAAATATCAAACCCCCAGCGCGTTACCACGCTGGGGGCTGAAAGAACTTGACAGTTAGGCTGCCAGCAAAATGATGTGGCGAGGCCCGTCTCCTCGGCTGTTGTGGGAACGATCCCCGACAGCCAAGCGACCACGCGGATCATCTTCACCGCCATGACCGAGTATCAACGAACCGTCAGTATAGAACGAAGATGTCCTCGTCCAACCATTTTGGTCCATGAACTCACCACCGCGGTCTTCGTAGTTTCTCGCCCAACCATTTATGCCTCCAAGGAAGCAATCCTGTTTGAACTTGTGGAAACCGGTCATGAGGAGGTATTCCTTGATGTTTGCGAAGTTGATACCCATCTCCGCAACATTGTCGTAAGAAGCTCCGGAGAAAACCTCATCCGGTTCACCTCCCCCCTTATGAGCGAACACATAAGTGCCACGCGGTCTTTTCTGCTCTTTCGTGCGATCGAGCGTGGATGTGACGGGACGTTTCAGCCTGAACAGATTCTTGTTTGAACCCCACCTTTTGGCGAAAGCCTCCATGATGTCGTCTTCGTTGAGCTCACTTGGCACCACCATGTAAGATGAGAAACTCTCTTGCCTCGGAAAACGAAACTTGGTGAAATTCAACTTCAAGCCGAACACGACTTTAAAGTAGATGGCCAACTGCGCTTTCGCGGTCATGATCTCCGGAGCCACCAACTGCAAGATGTCGTGCGAGTTGCGAAGAGCAATCTTCATCAACGTCTCTTTGTCAGAAACTATTTGCTGAAGACCGTCCCTTCCCACTCCCCCCGATTCTAAGCACCGGCAGACCTCAACGGCGATCGTATTGGAAACTTCAAGGAACTGCGTTCCTTTTGGCGGGTTAACCACCAACTCCTTCTGAGCCTTGTCATTCATGACTGTCTCGTATTTGGTTGTGTGATGCTCGCAACTAGCCCTGCGAACTTAGGTCTAGTGGCAGATTATCACACATTATTAAATAAGTCAAATTCAACCAAATTGTTCATTATTGTGTGATATGTGTATCTGCAATATGTAACATCTTCCCGCTATAGCGTGATAATGTTACATACAACTTACAAATCAAATTCTCTAGTAAATTTTTTCTCATCGCTTATAACATCAGCAATAATAACCTTTATCAACGGAAATGCTTTATAGAACTCGGCAATAAATTTTACTTCCCTCTCGCATGGATATGGATATATAAAAACGGATTTCTGGTATTCAACCAAACCAATCTCTTTAAAATGAAAACGTAGCGCATCCCTGACTTTTTTTATTCTTTCCGGCACATCAAACATAACAATTCGCCATTTTCCGTCCCAATTTTCTTGTTTTGGAATTTTTAAATTTTCAAGATTAAACTTTTTCGCGAAAATTTTTCCCTTCTCTGATAAAACGATTTTAAAATTATCACCCGATGGTTTTAAATCAACAATCTTTGAATTATAAAGAGAATTAAGGCTGCGTTTTAATGACATGCGATTTATTTCTTTCCAGTCCTTTGAAGATTTTTCTAATATTTTTATCTGTTTTCTGATGGTCTTGGCAGCACCAAGAGCAACGCCTGTTGCTAGAAACAGGATAATTTTCTTTTTTACTGAACCAAATTTGAGATTACTGTTTTTAATTTTTGACATACCTATATTGTAACATCTTCTTGCTATAGCAAGAAGATGTTACAATATTTTTTAAGTCCTTCATCTTTTAATTTTTGGGTATTATGCCAACTTTTACAAACTAAGCCTCACCTGTACCCACTTTAGCTCCTGAACATTAGCCGCGCTGCGGAATAAAACTTTTTTATACGAATCGCGCGGATCAAAAATTACTCTCTCAACAACACCGACAACATAATTATGAATGCTTGGATATAAAAATATTTGCCCATCTTCCACATCTAAATCTCTCGGGAAATTTATTTCAAAATCCCCTGCTCCGCGGCCACGCGCATTAAAGTACCGCCCGGTGTCTTCAAGAGTTACTTGAGAAATATATCCCGGCGCTGAAAACAAAATCACTCGCGAATTTTTTTTGTCGACGCTTTCAATTTCACCGATAGCAACATTACCATGAGCAAAGACCAGATCATCGGGAGACACGCCATCATCAGATCCAACGTCAATTATAAGTGTTCCATATGGAGACTGGTTTGGTTTGGATAAAATTGTGGCAATAATGTTTCTGTCGCCGACACTTCGCAAGAAAATTTCCTTCAATTCGTTATTCTCTTTTTCTAGGAGTTCAAATTTTTTAATCCCCACTTCATTTTCAGATATGCGAGCTTTTAAGATCTCATTTTGTTTTATCAAATCTTTTTTGGAAGTAAAAACCTCTTTCAGAAAAACATCTGTAAAAGCTATTTCCGCTTTCCAGATTGGCGTGGCAATTCTAGTAAAAAAATTTGAAAGAAAACCTAATTTCCCGGCTTGCCAAATAAAAAATAAAAAGACCAAAAACAGTCCCGCTAAAATAAGATTGTTTCTTTTCTTATATTTTTTATCTAGGCGGTAACTCATATTGCGTGTCAACTAATATATCTTTGTATTTATCCAGATTTTCCAAAATAACTCCAGTTCCACGCGCCACGGCAGTCAGAGGATCTTCTGAAATATGCGCCGGTATTTTTATGGTTTTGTGAATCAGCTTATCCAATCCTTTAATCAAAGAACCGCCGCCCGTTAATACGATTCCACGATGCATAACGTCGCCCAAAATCTCTGGCGGTGTCGTTTCCAAAACTTCTCTGATGCCTTCAACCAGAGTGTTGATCGAAGCAAAGATTGCTTCGCGAATGTCTGAGTCGGTTACAATCACCTGACGAGGCAGGCCTGTTACCAAATCACGCCCACGAACTTCAATCTCAACAGGTTCTTCAAGCGGCAAAACAGAACCAATGGCAATCTTAATGTTTTCTGCGGTTTTCTCGCCAATCAAAAGTTTAAACTCATTTCTAAAGTAAGAAACGATGTCGGAATTTAATTTATCTCCGGCTATTATCAAATTTTTTGATTGAACGATTCCGCCAAGTGAAATAACCGCGATGTCTGTCGTGCCTCCGCCAATATCCACAATCATAGAGCCGACAGGATCATGCACCGGCAAACGAATGCCCACAGCCGCCGACATTGGTTCTTCCACAATATAAACCTCTCTTGCTCCGGC
>CAZKOZ010000022.1:0-895 GCA_964554525.1 uncultured Candidatus Saccharibacteria bacterium
CACCCCCACAACAACTCGTGGACGGAAAAATTTCGGCGACATTTTTTCAACCTTGTTCAAAAGATATGAAAGCATTTCTTCTGTCACTTCAAAATCAGAAACAACGCCATCAACCAGCGGTCTAATGGCTTCAATATGCGGGGGGGTGCGTCCGAGCATTTGTTTTGCTTCCGCGCCAATTGCCACAATCTGCCCGGTTTTTTTGTTCACCGCCACAACAGACGGTTCAGACAAAACAATGCCCTTGCCTTTCAAGTAAACAAGCGTGTTAGCAGTACCTAAATCAATACCGATATCATTTGAAAATAATTTATAAAGCTTTTGAAACATAATCGGTAATTTCCGCAAAAAGCGATTCTTTGTTAACTATTTTTCCTTTCTCTTCTTTTCTTTCTTTCAATTCATAACCGCCGTCTTCAAGACTTCTCTTGCTTACAACGACTCGCAAAGGAATCCCCAGAAGATCGCTGTCGGCGAACTTCTCTCCCGCCGGAGCGTTTCTGTCGTCAAACAAAACTTCAAAACCTTTTACTGAAAGCTCAGAGTAAAGCGCTTCGGCTTCTTTTTTAACTTCTTCATCGGCGCCAAGAGAAATTAAATGAACAGAGAACGGCGCGACATTTTTTGGCCAAACTATGCCTTTGTCATCAGACAAAACTTCCACGATTGTTCCCATTAAACGAGAAACACCAATACCGTAAGAACCCATAAAAACTTTTTGGTCTTTACCTGTTTCGTCTTTGTATGAAAGCTCAAGCGGCTCAGAGAATTTATATCCGAGAGTAAAAATGTTCCCAACTTCTGCCGCTTTGTGTTCTACAAGCTTTTCCCGCTCCAGGTTTAAATCTTTCAAAACCTCATCATTTAAAACTTCTTGGTTAACAGCGATGCCCGT
>CAZKOZ010000022.1:905-8289 GCA_964554525.1 uncultured Candidatus Saccharibacteria bacterium
CGTTTCTTCGTCAAGATAAATCGTATCTTCGCCGGCAGGAGTCAGTGTTTGAAATTCATGAGAGTATTTTGAAAAAGATCCGCCGGAAGCAAAAGTCATGTAGGTTAAGTGCCCAATTCCAAGGCGATTGTAAACTTTTTTGTAAGCTTTTTGCGCTCCCTCATAAAAAGCCTGATGTTCGGCTTCGTCTTGTGAAAACGAATACATGTCTTTCATCAAAAATTCTCGTCCACGCATGATACCAGACTTGGCGCGCGCTTCGTTTCTAAACTTCACTTGAATTTGATACGGATAAGCCGGCAGATCTTTGTAAGATTGAATGTGATTTTTGAGAAGTGTTGCGAGGGGTTCTTCATGTGTTGTTGCAAATCCCACTTCTGTGTCATTCTTTAATTTTGTTTTAAACCAAACGTCAAGAACTTCGTCATTCCAACGTCCGGACTTCTGCCAAGGCTCTGGATCTTGAAGAGCCGTCATCTTTAATTCCACGCCGCCAATATAATTCATCTCTTCACGTATAATATTTGAAATTTTATTCATCACCCGAAGACCGAGCGGTAAAAAACTATAAACACCCGCCATCTCTTTATTGATAAATCCGCCGCGAATCAAAAGCTCGGCGTTTTTTGACACCTCGTCTGCCGGAGCCTCTTTTCTTGTTTTTGTGAATAGTTTTGACTGTCTCATGCAGTATATAATACTTTAAAACCCTTATTTTTACTATGCTTGACAAAAAAACAAAGTTCATTAAAAGAAAGATGTTTGGGCTTGAAAAAAACCTCGTTTTGTAGTAAAGTATCGCCTGTCTGTAAGTAATCCGTCTCACCCTTTGGATGAGCCGAGATGCCCTCTCTAGTCAGGAGCGGTTAAACGAAAGTCATTATATTAGCCGACTTTTGTGCAGATTATAGAGCTCACAACAGAGCAAAGAAATTATGTCAAAAGAAAATTTACAAGAAATGATTGATGCCGGTGTTCACTTCGGATATTCAAAAACACGAAGACACCCAAGCGCCAAACCTTTTATTTTTGATACGAAAAATAAGGTAGATATTATTGATCTGGAAAAAACTGCCGAACTTTTGAAAAAGGCTTCGGAATTCATGACAGAGCTTGGCAAGGGCGAAAAGAAAATTCTTTTTGTTGGAACAAAAGCTGAAGCTAAAAATGTGGTGAAAAATGCCGCAGAAAAGCTTCGCATGCCTTCTGTGACAAATAGATGGATTGGTGGAGCGCTCACAAACTTCGGAGAGATTAAAAGAAGAGTTGATATTTTGGTTGACCTAAAATCCAAAAAGGAAAAAGGAGAGCTGGAAAAATATACAAAAAAAGAACAATCTGACTTCTCTAGACAAATAACAAAAATGGAAAACTACTTCGGTGGACTTGTGGGAATGGACAAAAAGCCTGATGCTGTCCTTATTGTAGATACAAAAAAAGAAAATATTGCATTTACCGAAGCAAAGAAATTGAAAATTCCGGTAATAGGTATTTCAAGCACCGATTGCGATCTGTCTGATATCGACTTCCCTATCGTTGCAAATGATTCTGCGATTTCAAGTATCACCCTCTTAACAAACAAGTTGGTTGAATCTTATTCAAAAGAAAAATAAACACCATTTGTTATAATTTGGTGATGTTTTTAAATTTATAAATTTTAAGTTCATTTTAACTATGATCACAACAGAACTAATTAAACAATTGCGAGATGAGACAAGTGTTTCCGTCATGCAGTGTAAAAAAGCCCTGGAGGAAGCTGGCGGAGACATTGAAAAGGCGCGCATAATACTCAAGAAAAAATCGGGAGCGGCGGCAGAAAAGAAAGCCGACCGCGAGCTTGGCGCCGGTTTTATAGCCGCAGGGTCCAAGGAAGACAGGACTGTTTTGGTATCGCTTCTTTGTGAGACAGATTTCGTGTCAAAAAACGAAGATTTTATCAACGCTGCAAAAGAATTGGCAAAAACAGCTTTGGAATCAGGTGAATCAGCAAAAGAAGAAACTTCTCAAATGATAAATGAGCTTATCCAAAAAATGGGCGAAAATATTAAAATTGGAGATATAAAGGTTGTATCCGGAAACACAGGATCATATGTTCACAATGGAAGTGTTGGCGCTGTTGTTGTATTGAAAGAAAAAAACGAAGATCTTGCTCGTGATATCGCCATGCATGTTACAGCCATGAGACCGGTTTTCACCAACGAATCCGATATAAGCGAAACAGATATAAATAATGCAAAAGAAATCTTCCAAAAAGAAGTAGATGAGCAAGCATCTGGAAAACCAGAAGATATGAAGGCAAAGATTCTGGAAGGAAAAATAAATTCATATTTCAAAGATCAAGTTTTGATGAAGCAATCTTTCATCAAGGATCCATCAAAAACAATCGAACAACTTGTTAAAGAATCAAATAACGAACTTGTGTCATTTGTCTTGGAAAAAATATAAGATGCAAACTTTGATTATTATATTTTTAATATCATTTATCGGTATCATTGTCTTGATTAACAGTGGTGTTTCTCGAGCGCGACAAATAGAGCGCGAGGTTACTGCTCACCCCATCGGCAAAAGGATCGGTAACGTGGGACATAAAATAAAAATAATCATAAGCTATCTGGTGCATTCACTTGCGATATTCTTATCCAAAATTTGGGCAAGAATATCGCACAGTGTTTCCACTATTTATAAAAAAATATCTTCCAAAATTGGAAATCACTTGAAGCAAAAGCAGTCAGTCGAACAGGGTAAAAAGGTTATACCGGAATCAATCATCATAACCACAATAAAAGCCTATAAAAAAGAGATGAAAAAACTGAAAGAAAAGGTTGAACAAAAGAAAATAAAAACAATAGAAGCAGACAGTGAAAAGGTTGACATTGAAGTGAAAAAATTTAAAATGGACTAGAAGTTTTAAATTAAATACGCCGTCTTAGCTCAGTTGGTAGAGCAACCGCCTTGTAAGCGGTAGGTCCGGAGTTCGAATCTCCGAGACGGCTCCAAGAACAAAAGACTTCCTAACGGAAGTCTTTTGTTTTATAATCTCTTTATGGAAAACATGCCAAAACCAGAAAATACAAAGTATGAAGGATTAACCCATGAAGAACAACTTAAAATAGATGAGATTAAAAATATGCTTATCCAAATAAGTGAAATTGATTTCCTTGAGCTTGAAAGCATTAATGAATCTCTCAGGGGTATTCGATCAAGTTTTTCAGATTATAGCGATTTACATAAATACAAAATTTGGCACGCTGCCATAGGTAGCACCGTAATTCCAGACAATATGCCTTTTATGGACTTACCTGGAAATATAATAGAAAATCTTATTAAAGAAAAATACGAAAAGATTTTAAAAAAGTAAAAACCCCGGCGATATGCCAGGGTTTTTAGTTCGTTCAGTGTCCAAGGTTCAAGGGGTCGAAGGGTCCATTGCTATAAGAAGTAAGTGCCCCGCGCTCCACTCGTCACCAAGCCCGACCAGGCGGCAGCTCACGCTCCAGCCATCGGAGAACCGACCCCAGCGGAGAATCTGAAGCACCCCCTCATGGACACAGAAGCCCAGAGTCCACGTACCAACAGTTGTTGGAATAACGGACGATCTCCCTTCTTCACACTCTACGATGGTGTTGACCAAGTTACCGAAAAGGGTTTTGAAACTGGGAACCAGTTTCTTAGCCTCTTCGATGAGCTCTTGACCATCGAGGTCGCTACACCCAGGGAATTGCCGAAGTATTTCCCTTTCTGTCGTAACCTTACCCAAAGGTTTGGGGTTTGGCATGACAAGAGTTTTACCTGATGGCTCTGCCATACCACCGCTGAACTTTTCTATGCTTTCGAAGAAGCCGTAGAAATATTGGCGTTTAGTGAGATCAACGAGAGCGAGCGGGGCAGACAGAGATGAAAGTCCTACTTTCACCTGCCCAATGAGCGGACGGATAGCATTCATCACCGCGTCAGGGTTCAGAGAACCCTTTCTGACACGCTCGATGATATCGAGGATGAATTTCATAAACTTCGAGAACTTTGCGTCGGTGACCATGGTCGTGACTGTTTTGGTTATGCTTGGCGGTATTGCCATAGCTTTTAAAGCTCTCCACCGGCTGGCGGATATAGCGCTAAAAGCTATGGCAGCTTGTCCCGTCTTCTGCGGGAAACCTTACCAAGCAGAGTAATTTAAGGAACCTTACTTTTGTTTTATATCATAAATATAGCTGTTTTATCAATATGCAGGATCAAAAGCCGGATTGCGAAGCAATCCGGCTTTTGTGTTTCTTATTTCACCTCTCCCCAATCCCCTTCATACAAAACCCCTTCCACAATATGGTTATCAATCCAAACATAATTTCCACCTCGGGGTTTATCCATCAAAAGATTGTGGTATTTAAAACCGTGATCCTTTAGCCATTTTTCTGTTACTTCCCTGTGATCTTTGCTTGTTCTTGAAGTAAAAAAAGTAATAACATGACCTTCGTCATACCATTTGTTTATCTTTTCTTTCGCACCGGCATATTCACGCGTCGTTACCATTCGCTCCGGTTCTTCGTTCGGGACATCATCACAGATTGTGCCATCAATATCCACCAGGTAATTTTTCTTACCATGTGAAAGAACGGGGCTTATACTTTTTTCCGAATCCAAATCCAACATTTTAATTTGCACTTAATTCACCTTTTTCCGAACTCTCAATCTTTTCAAGCATTAGTTTCTCTTCAGCTTCTTTCTTTTCGCGAATCTTTATAAGCTCCGGCATAATCGCCTCAATATCCTCTTTGTTTTTAAAGCCCTTATAAACCTTGTCGTTTATAATTAGAGCTGGAAGATTTTCATCAACCTTATAAATTGATTTAAGAGCATCTATCGCCGAAAGCTCAAGATAGTAATCAAAAGAATACACGCGAAGCTCGGGATAATCATTTCTCATGTCAGTCAAAATATATCCCTGTCTTCGGCAATCATTACAATCTTCCCGTCCGTAAAAATAGATTATGGATTCAATATCCAAGTTGCATCGATTTCTCGCTTTTTGCATCAAAAGAAAATCTTTAATCTGCAAGAGAGAATAATATTTTTTTAGATTTAAAAGTTCGTTATTCAAACTTTCAAAATTCCTTTCTCCATATTCGATCTTGCTTGCCAGCTCATTTAATTCCTTGGAAAGGATTGAGTTCGTGATATTTTCGCAAGAAAGCTCTTCAAACAAGTCAAATTGCGTCTCAAGAGACAAAATATCAATTGAAATGGTGTCTTCAATTTCCCTTATCTGCTCAAGCTTTCTATTGTTTAAATTATTGGAAAAATAAAATGCTGTAATAAAAATAAACAAAGTTATAAGAAATACAATAAGATATTTTTTCCAGTCGTTTTGCTCTTCTCTTTTCATAGGATTACACTCTACCTCCAAGCAGTCTTTTTTGCAAATGTCGCATTATAAAGAGCCTTTAGAACCCAAAACGGGGCGATGAAACTAAAAATCAACATAAAGTAAATGATTTTGAAATCAAAACCATATTTTCCGGTCGCCATTCTTTTCCCGATAATAATTGTTGTCATAACAACAAGATAAAGGACAAGTCCGGTAAACACATAAGCATTTGTATTTAAGAAAAAGGTGTCAAAATTTGGAATCCCGAAAGAGAAATCAAAGCCAACCGTTTGAACTTTAATAATGAAATTTATAATTGATTTTGTTATCTGATATAGAAGTATTCCCAAAATATAAGGAACGGCGATAATCGAGACGAATCCCGCCGGGACAGCCAACAAGGAAAAAGTTCCGTATTCTTTTTTAAATAAAATATTTCTGTAATCAAAAGTATTCATTATGAATCCATAAATCCACCTCAACCTCTGTTTATACAGAGCGATTATTGTTTTGGGTCCGGTGGTATATACAAAAGCGTCATTGCACTGGTCGATTTTATAATGATTTTTTTGCATACGAAAAGCAATTTCCATATCTTCTGTATTGTGCGCTTTTCTAAAAAGACCGAGATCATCAAAAACCTTCCGACGAAAGACGGAAAACGGTCCAGGAGTAACATATATTCCACCCAAAATGCCAAGAATCTTTTTAAGAAAAACCGCCCATTCATACTCAACCTTTTGAAGTGTCTGCGTCATGCTCTTTGGCTTATCTATCAATATTGAAGGCGACACAGCCATCGTCTTGGGATCTCTTTCGAAATATGTCATTATTCTTTTCAGGGCCTGAGGATCGACAAATGAGTCTGCGTCTAAACATGACACAAATTCTGATTCTGAGTTTGCAATAGCGTAATTCACCGCAGTATGCTTACCACCATTTTCCTTTTGAATAATTTTTATATTTGAATACCTTTCAAAGCTTTTCAAAACTTCCCAAGTTTTGTCAGTGCTGCCATCATCAACAGCAATAATAGACAGCTTGTCTTTTGGATAATCAAGATTGAGCAAAGAATTCAATGTCTTCTCGACTGTTTTTTCTTCGTTCCAACAAGGAACAACAACAGAAATGCTCGGATAATACGAGAGTTTTGTAACTCCTTTCCGGTATTCTATTTTCTTTCTTTTCTCAAAAAAGGTTATGAGAAAAAAAATCTGCACATAAAGAGAGATGAATGCCAAGACATAAAAAAGAATTGTTGATATTTTCATCATTTTGAAGGTTTATTATATCACATTTTTAAAGATTTTACAATAACACCTTAATGTAACACAAAAAAACCACCGATGAGAATCGGTGGTTTTAAAAACTAAATCTGCAGGACTTCACCTAGTTACTACTTTTATGAATTGCGCAGGTTCCATTTTTGCATGCCTTGCAACAGCCGCGGCAAGCGCACTTCCTGATAGCGATCCAAATAGCAGAAACACCAACAAGAACGTAAATAATATTAGCCAAAGTTTGACTAAAAATAAGATCAACAATGTTCCAGTTTGCTCCCGAGATTAAATTACCTGCTCCTACAAGACCCCAATTTAAGGCTCCAATAATTACGAGCCCCCATGCAATTTTTTTCATATTTACTATTGAAGAGCAAAGCGTTACGCGCAGCGTAATTTCTGAAGAAAAATACTTTTAGAAAGTTCACTTTCTTTAAAGATTTTTCGAAAGAAATTGCTACGATTTGCGTTCATACATTTTGTCAAAATGACGTGAATATATGAGACGAGCGAAGCGAGTGCTCTTATATTTTAAAAACAAACTAATAATAACCACTCAAATTTTACCACAAAAAACAATTTTCGCGTCAAGGGGAAATTAACAGTGGGGATGGGATGATTCGAACATCCACTTTAAAAGCCAAAGGCTCTGCCTCTACCAATTGGGCTACACCCCCAATTGGTTTAGTTATGTAGGGATGGGGGGGGGGTTGAACCGCCCGACCTCTCGCCTTATACGCGAGAG
>CAZKOZ010000023.1:0-6861 GCA_964554525.1 uncultured Candidatus Saccharibacteria bacterium
AGATGGGTATATCTCGGGTTAAGGAAGCGTACGCATACGCAGTGAAGAAGGGCTATATGACCCTTTGACAAGACACTTAGAAAGTCGCCGAAACTAAAGTTGTTAAGCCCCTCTGCTCGCGAGCAGAGGGGCTTTTTTCTTTTTCCTATAAAAGCTATAATTGGCTCATGACACACAAAAGACCATCCTGGGACGAATACTTTTTTGAGATTGTGGATGCGGTGGCAAAGCGCGCAACTTGCGATCGCGGACGAAGTGGCTGCGTGATTTCTAAGAATAAGCGGATCCTGGCAACGGGTTATGTCGGTTCTCCGGCTGGTTGCAAACACTGCGACGAGGTCGGACATGAAATGCATAAAGTTATAAAAGAAGATGGTTCGGAGTCGCAACACTGTATCCGCACTGCTCATGCTGAACAAAATGCTATTGCTCACGCCGCGCGGGTCGGAGTCTCGCTTGAAGGCGGAACGCTCTATTGCCAAATGACTCCTTGCTATGTTTGCGCCAAGATGATTATAAATTCCGGAATAGAAAGGGTGGTGGCGAGAAATGATTATCATGCAGGCTTACGAAGCAAAGAAATTTTTGCCGAGGCTGGCGTCGCTTTTGAATTATTAAACGATAAAGTTGAAGAATATAAAAACCAATGAGCGTAGATTTAAAAAAACTTCAAGAAGAGGTGATGCGAAATAAAGTTGAAAAAGGTTTTAACACTACTGATGTGGCTCTTGAATTTTGTCGCGCTCACGAAGAGCTTTCCGAAGCTTTTGCGAAATATAACAAAGGAGAGGATGGGGTAGCGGAAGAGTTTGCCGATGTGGCTATTTTTCTTTTGGGGATGTGCGAGATGCTCGGTTACGATTTGGAAAAAGAAGTCATTAGAAAAATGGAAATAAACAAAAACCGACAATACAAAAAAATAAAATCTCCTGATGGCAAAGACATTTTTATAAGAGTTAAGACGGAGGATGATAATTAAACGATCTCTATTTTTTTGCCCAAAGCATGAGCCAGCTTTCCAAGTGTGACAAGAGAAACGGTGTGTCGTCCGCTTTCCACTCGCGCAATGACTGATTGTGGAGTATTCGCCTTTTTTGCGAATAATTCTTGTGTCAGTTTTTGTTTTATGCGAATTTCTTTTATTTTTTTCGCCAACTTAAGTCTCATAAGCTCTTCATTGTAGCTCTCAGCAAAAGTTTTTGATTTTAATTGCTTTTTTAGCAAAGTTTTAAAATTTGTTGTTTTCATGATTTATATTGTTTAAAATTCTTATAAATTTTATACGCCGCATCTATTTCCTTTTTAGGGGTTTTCTGGCTCTTTTTAACAAATCCCGATATTAAATATATTGTATTTTTGTCTACGAAAAACATAATCCTGTATTTTTTGATTTTGAGTTCTTTGATGGGGAATTTTATCAGCTTAGTGTAACCACGGAAAAATCTTCCCCAAGCATTTCTATGTGAGCCGAAACTTTCGCTCTATCTTTTTCAGGCAAAAGAAGTAAAAATTCCAACACTTTGTTAAGAAGTTCTATTTTATATTTTTTTACGCTCATAAATAATTTATATTAAAAATCCGACCTGATTATAATATAGCAATATTGCTATATTAAGTCAAGCTATTTTCCTAAATATTCCACAAAACAAAATGGAAATGTATGTCTATCGTCTTTGTCGTGACATTCTTTTTTTGTTATCTCCCATTTAGATTTATCAAAAACAGGGAAGAACGCATCGCCTTCCACTTCTGTATCAATTTCTGTTAAATACATTTTGTTCACCAAGTTTTTTTCTAAAGCTTCTTTGTATATTTGTCCGCCACCGCAGATAAAAACCTCCTTTTCTTCAGAGAGTCCTACTGCAACCCCGTCTTCTAAAGAGTGAGTGACCATAGCTCCTTCTTTTTTATAATTCCTATCTCCTGTGACGATAATGTTTGTTCTACCTGGAAGAGCTTTTGGTAGAGATTCAAAAGTTTTTCGTCCCATAATAATCGGGTGACCAAAAGTTGTTTCTTTAAAAAATTTAAAGTCTTTCGGCAAATGCCAAAGAAGCTTGTTTTCTTTTCCCAAAACGTAGTTTTTTGATATGGCGGCAATAATACTTATCATAAAGCGATTCTAGCATTTATAAGATATACTATCCATATGAAATTAGAGTTTAAATACAGTAAGGAAAAAGATATTTGGTGTCTTTTAAACAAGGGCAAAAGTTCTATAAATTCTCCGTTTCCGACCAAGGTTTATGAAAAACTCACAGGGTTTGCAGGAGAAAATCCAGAAGAAACAAAGACTTCTGAGTTTATTGAACAATATCTAAAAGAAAACAATCTTAATATTCCTGAATTTTTAGTGAAGACTCAAAAAGATTTTGAGAAAATATCTAACGAGTTTAAAGAAAGAGCAGAAAAAGTTTTCGGCGTTTCTTTGGATAAAGAGATAACAGTTTTTGTGACTATAAACAACCGATGTCCGTATAGTATAAAAGAAAATTGGTTTTTCATCTCAATTTCTAAAGAAAATCCAGTTTTAACAATAATGCATGAGCTTTGGCATTTTTATACTTGGGAAAAATTTGGTCAAGAATATTTAGATAAAATCGGCGCAGAAAAATATAACATAATAAAAGAGTCTCTAACTGTTATTTTAAATTTGGAATGCAAAGATTTACTTCCTGAAAAAGACTTGGGTTATCCAAATCATCAAGAATTAAGAGAAAAGATATCTATGTGGCACAAAGAAGGGTTTAATATACAAGATATTTTTCATAAATCAGTAGATTATCCTTCGACCCTCACGAGAACACCGTAAAGAAAATAATAGATTTTGTCTTAAAAACCAGCACTGTTTAAGCAAAAACCAGAAGTGTATTAACACTTCTGGTTTTTGTGAGTTTGCGGGTTTTTTGACTTAAAATCTATTGTTTTTAGGTGTGAAGTGCGGGGTCTAGATTTTTTGTTACTTTTTTATCATGAAAAAAGTAAGGAATTACTTTATACCGCAATCGGCGCTTTTATTCCTTCATGCGGATTGTAATCCACAAGCTCAAAGTCATCTATTGTAAAATCTTCCAAGTTTTTCTTTTCCGGATTTATTTTCATTTTCGGCATTGGGCGGATGTCGTCGGCACGTGAAAGCTGAGTTTTAACTTGTTCCAAGTGATTCAAGTAAAGATGCGTATCGCCACCAGTCCAGACGAACTCGCCGACTTCCAAATCTGTGATTTGCGCAATAATCATTGTAAGCAGGGCGTACGATGCGATGTTAAACGGCACGCCGAGAAAAGTGTCGCAACTTCTTTGATAGAGCTGGCAGGAAAGCCTTGCCCGACCGTCTGGGCGGGTTGCCGGAGCGACATAAAACTGAAAAAGACAATGGCACGGCGGAAGTCCGGCTTTTGCCATCTCATCAATATCAGCAACGTTCCAGGCAGAAACGATGATTCTCCGTGAATCCGGACTTTTCTTTAAAGTTTCCACAACTTGTTTTAGTTGGTCAATTTTTTCTCCGTTTGGGGTGGACCAACTTCGCCATTGATACCCATAAATCGGCCCAAGATTTCCATAATCTTTTGCAAACTCTTCATCTGATTTTATCTTTTCAATAAACTCCGCCATTCCGGATTTCCATTCCTCGCCATTTATTTCCGGAATTGGAAGATCGTTCCTCAAGAGATACGCTTTATACGGCCACTCATCCCAGATGTGGACGTTGTTGTCTGCCAAGTATTTTAAATTTGAATCGCCACGCATAAACCAAAGAAGTTCGTGGATGATTGATTTGATTGGAACTTTTTTAGTTGTGAGAAGTGGAAAGCCTTTTGAAAGATCAAAACGCATCTGATAGCCGAAAATACTTTTTGTGCCGGTTCCTGTGCGGTCTGTCTTCGTCGCGCCATGTTCCATTATATGCTCCAAAAGTTTTAGGTATTCTTTATCTACGTGATTTTCGTGGTTTGTTGCCATGAGGATATTTTAGCATAAAACGAAAAACCCCTCACGCGAGGGGTTCTCGGGTGAGGGTGACTCATTAACTCGTTGGAAGGGTTGGAATGATTGAGTTTGTTTCAACTCTTGCGTTCAGGAACTGGTAGCTCTTCTCCCACGCCCTAAGCTCATGGTTCCAGAATGCAGTAGCCATTCTGTTGTTTTTGTACACACACCTTGGGAACACGAGTAAGACACCTCTCCATTTCCTTGGCGCCTTTTTCAAAACCTCATCTACCTCTTCTTGGGTTTTTGGCAATGTTTCATCTAATGAAAAATACCTGTGCAGAAGAAGGGCATCTGTCATTTTGATCAGGGGCAGTTCTTTGTACTTCATTGTGCTTACGGTTTTTTTACAAGATAATAGAAAACTTGGTTAATGTCAAGTTTTTCTCCAAACCTCACCTTCCATGCTAAAATAGCCCCATGTCCAAAAGCTACATAAAAAACCAAGATAAAGATATTTTTACCGCGATAAAAGGTGAGGAGAAGCGCCAGGCGGAAGGGCTTGAGCTGATTCCGTCTGAGAATTATGTCTCGCAAGCGGTGCTTGAGGCGAACGGCTCTATTTTTACGAATAAATATTCTGAAGGATATCCGGGCAGGCGATATTACGGCGGGCAGGAATGGACGGATGAAATTGAACGTATTGCGATAGCGCGCGCTTGCAAACTTTTTAAATGTAAATTTGCAAATGTTCAGGCTCATTCCGGCGCGCCGGCAAACTTGGCTGTGTATGCCGCCTTGCTCCAGCCCGGCGATACAGTGCTCGGGATGGACTTATCTCACGGCGGGCATTTGACGCACGGTCATCCGATGACTTTGCCGGCGAAGATTTACAAATTCGTCACTTACAAAATGAAAAATCCGGAAACGGGCGAGATTGATTACGATGAACTTCGTCGTGTGGCAAAAAAAGAAAAGCCGAAAATAATTCTTGCTGGATTTTCTGCGTATCCGAGAACTCTGGACTATAAAAAGTTTGTGGCGATAGCTCGTGAAGTCGGCGCGATAACAATGGCGGACATGGCGCACATCGCTGGGCTGATTGCCGCTGGGGTTTTGCGAAATCCTTTTGACGACGGTTTTGATATTATCACCAGCACCACACACAAGACGCTTCGCGGACCAAGAGGCGGTCTGATTTTGACGCGTGAAAATGAAGAGATTGCGAAAAAGATAGACAAAGCTATTTTCCCTGGAATTCAGGGTGGTCCGCATATGCACATCATCGCCGCGAAAGCCGTGGCTTTCGGCGAGGCGATGAAGCCGGCGTTTAAAAAATACGCCAAGCAAGTTTTGAAAAATGCTAAAGCAATGGAAAAAGTTTTCAAGAAAAATAAAATCAGGATGATTGGCGGAGGCACAGACAACCATTTGATTTTGGCGGATGTTTTCGGTTCGCTTGGGGTGACGGGGAAAGAAGCGCAAACAGTTTTGGACGAAGTCGGCATAACTTTAAACATGAATTCAATCGCGGGGGACACCAGGAAGCCGCTTGATCCGTCCGGTATTCGCTTTGGAACTCCGGCGATTACGACGAGAGGTTTCAAAGAAAAAGATTGCGCGTTGGTGGCTGAGCTGATGATTAAGGTTTTAAAGAATAGAGATGATAATAATATAAAGCTTTCTGTTCACAAAGAGGTTAAAAAACTTGCTAAAAGGTTTCCGATACCGAAGGGGTTTGTTTAGTTTCCCCTCCTTTTTGAGGAGGGGAATTCCATATTGTTACGAGTGCAATATCATGATATAATGCTCGCATGTCAAAGAAAACTCACACCAAACAAGTCTTTACGGTTGTCTTTAGGGAAGAGCCTGAAGGCGGTTTTACCGTGTATGCGCCGGAACTTCCAGGTTGTGTTTCGTATGGCAAAACTCTAAAAAAAGCGCAAGAAATGATTCGCGAGGCGATCGAAGGATATTTGGAAGTCTCAGAATCGCAAGGTAAAAATCGTCCAGATACCTCTGAAAGCTTTATTGGCACAGTAGATATTTCTCGCAAGCAATATGCCTAAGTTACCTCGTCTGACTTCCAAAAAGGTGATTAAGATTTTGGAAGAAAGAGGTTTTGAGCTTGTTCGCGTTAAAGGGAGCCATCATATTTTCACGAATTCTAAAAACGGTAAAATTGTAACCGTGCCCGTGCATGCCAAAGACTTGCCAATTGGCACCCTTGTTTCTGTTTTAAATATGGCGGGAATAGACCGCGGGGATATTAAGAAATGATTTCTGATTTAATGAGTGTTTGTGTAAAATATTTTTAATGAAAACCATATGCTTAAAATAAAAACAATAGTTAAAGAAAGTAATTTGGGCGGACTCGGTCTTTTCGCGGCAGAGGATATCCCCAAGGGAACTGTCATTTGGGAATATGACCCGAAATTTGATATTTCTTTTACCAAGGAAGAAGTGGAAATAATGCCACAAATACAAAAAGAGCTTATAATGACTTACGCCTATTTTTCCACAAAAAACGCAAAGTTTATTTATTCCATAGACAATTCTCGTTTTACAAATCATTCATCTGTAAACCCAAACCAAGAAGTTGTTGATTTGGGCGGGGAAGAGACGGCAGGTGCTGCTAATCGTGACATATCTGAGGGTGAAGAAATTTTAATAAACTATAGAACTTTTGACGCAAATGATGAATTTAGCAAAGAAGAATATTTAGATAACTAAATATGAAAAAAGGAAAACTCATAGTCATAGATGGCACAGACGGTTCGGGGAAGGCAACCCAGACCAAGCTTTTGGTAGAACGTCTTAAAAAAGAAAAAATAAAAGTTGCGACGATTGATTTTCCGCAGTATGAAAATAATTTCTTTGGAAAATTTATCGGGCCGGCGGAAGTTGTACAGCTTGTAGTTGCGTTTT
>CAZKOZ010000023.1:6871-7182 GCA_964554525.1 uncultured Candidatus Saccharibacteria bacterium
AAATTTATCGGGCATTGTTTAACCGAAAGATACTATGATTTCCTGAAAGTTCATCCAAAAATCGCTTCTGTTTTATACGCCGCTGATAGATTTGAGTCAGCAAAGAGAATAGAAAAGTGGCTTGAAAACGGATATATTATTGTTTGCGACAGATATGTGAGTTCAAACAAAATCCATCAAGGTTCAAAAATAAAAAACGCCAAAAAGAGGGAAGAGTTTTTAAAATGGCTTGATGAGATGGAACACAAAGCTTTGAAAATCCCAAGACCCGACAAAATAATTTATCTTTCTGTGCCGCCATCTGTCAGTAA
>CAZKOZ010000023.1:7192-8216 GCA_964554525.1 uncultured Candidatus Saccharibacteria bacterium
CAGTAAAAAACTCCTTCAAGAAAAATTGGCAAAAGACAAAAAGAAATATTTAAAAGGGAAGACCGACCTTGTAGAAAAAGATATTGAATACACGAAAAATTCCTACAAAACCGCGATGTGGCTTTCAAAAATTGATAAATCTTTTCTTAAAATTGATTGTTCAGAGAAAAACAAAATGCGAAGCATAGAATCTATCCACGAAGATGTCTATTCCCATATTAAAAAGTTGATTAAGTAATCTATGCAACTCAAAGTAAAAAAGTTAGAAGCTGATGCAAAGTTGCCAACAAAAGGTCATCCCGGAGATGCTGGGATTGATTTTTATGCTCTTGAGGAGGTGATTTTTGAACCCGGGTCGCAAATGAGAGTGAGAACGGGAATAGCTCTTGAGATTCCCGAGGGGTTTGTCGGTTTGGTCTGGGATAAATCCGGAATATCTTTTAACAAGAGCCTAAAAATAGTCGGCGGAGTTATTGACGCGCCGTTTCGGGGCGAGTTTGTGGCATCTATGGTGAATCTTTCAAAAGAAACACAAACCTTGGAAAAAGGGCAAAAATTCACCCAAATGCTTATTCAAAAATTTGAAGATTGCGATATTGTCGAATCTGAAACACTTTCAGATACTGTTCGCGGAGAAGGACGTGAAGGTTCTACCGGAAGTAGATAGCTTGATTTGCCAGGGCTTTTTAGTATAGTGCGATTAAACACAAAAGTCCTTTGGCCATGGAGATAATTGTCTACACCGACAAGGAGGGACTTCACAATCCCTATCATTTAGACGATCCCGCTCGTTTCATTTTGGCCCAATTTTTGGTTGATTCCATTAAGAGGGTTTGCGAAGAATATAGGATTAGTCCGAAACAAATTTTTTCCAAAATGCGAGGAGGTCCTGTGATTGCCGATGCTAGGGGCGCAATAATGTCATTTTTGTACCTTAGTCCAGATTTTGAAGGAAATCTCGGACTTAGTTTGACAGCCATAGGCAAAATTTTCTCGCGAAAACACTGTTCGGTTCTCCACTATG
>CAZKOZ010000024.1:0-8078 GCA_964554525.1 uncultured Candidatus Saccharibacteria bacterium
TGTAGGCTGTGCCCGTCCACTTCCTTGATTCCGGTTGCTTCGTTTCCGGCGACAACACAAACCGATTCACTTTCTTTCACCACTTGCGGAGGGAAGTGCGGGTTTGCGGAATTGTGGACGCGAAGAATCTTAAGCGAAAGGCAGATCTCGTTCTCCGGTCCGGAGTAGGCGAAACTGCCAGTTTCCAAAAGCTCTTGTCCTTTTACGAATGAAAGGGTGTCGACGCGGAAGACCTCGCCGTCAATCGTCGCTTCTACCAAGGCGACAATTTCATACTCCTCACACATGAGAAATATGTTGCCCCAGCCGCCAGTGCCCGTCGAACGGGTAGAATGCGCTGTGAAGAAGATGGAGTCTCCGTCAGTGTGGACATCCAAGAGTTCAGTAATTGGCGCCGGCTCCGTCATCACGATGAACAGAGGACTTTCGATTCGATTCCCATTGTCGTAAAAGGCGAGCTTTGTGTAAAAGTCTTGCCAATACAATTGGGAAAAAGGCCAAAAGTTGTGTTCGTATTGGATGAGGATGATACTTTCTCCACGCTCTACGATACCGACCGGATATGGATCGGGAATTCCCGTGGCGTAGTTCGGCGCATCAAAGAAGATGAGTCGTTGGTTCGCGCCACCTTCCCAGTCGGCATTGATCCGAACCAGGACTTCACGATCTCCGGTTGTCGGCGGATAGCCTATTCCGCCGTCCTCACATTCAAGGATGACTTCCAGGCTTGCCTGTTGACCGAAGGTTACTTCGGCAAACAAGAGAGCAAAGGGGATGATCAGGTATTTCATTGGAAAGGACGTGTTTGTTTTTCTGCTAGAATATCACAATTTTAAAAAAAGTCAACCCCTATCTCGCGAGGAGAGAGACCCAATAATTTTTCTACAAAAGCGCCTCCTTTATTTTCTTTGCTTGTGATTCCAAAACATCATCACTAATTTCATCTCCCATATGAACCTCAAGGCTTTCACCTTCACGAACCGGATACATTTTTATATGAACATGAGGAACATGAAATCCTTCCACAAGCATGCAAACTCTTTTTGCGTCAAAAGCCTTGTGCATTGCCGGTCCAATCTTTTTTGCCAAGGAGAATATATATGAGTACATGTTTTCGTCTAAGTCAAAAACATAATCAACGGGAATTTTGGGAATTATGAGTGTTTGCCCGGAAATTGCAGGGAATTTATCCATAATAACCACCGCTTTTTCATCCTCATAGACAAAAACAGCGGGAATCTCTCTATTTATGATTTTTTCAAATATTGTTACCATGCCCAAATTTTACCACATTTTATATATGCTAGAATTGGCAAATGACAATTCCAGAAATGCCGGAAAAAGATGAAAAAGAATTATTTCGATATTCTCCTCTTGTTAGGAGACTCCTCTTTAATCGGGATATAAAGACAGAAAATGAGGCTCGCGAATTCATGTTTCCTTCTTGGGAAGACGACACACACGATCCGTTTTTAATGCTCGGGATGGAAGCGGCGGTTTCTCGTTTTTATAATGCGATTAAGAGCAGCGAAAAAATAGTCGTGTATTCGGATTATGATTGCGATGGAATTCCCGGCGCGACAATTTTGCATGACCTCTTGCGAAAAATAAATTATGAAAATTTTGAAGTCTATATTCCCGACAGACATAAAGAGGGCTACGGATTAAATCCCGATGCTGTTAAATCTCTTTGTGAAAATGGCGCCAATCTTTTGATCACGATAGACCTTGGAATAACGGCGGTGAACGAAACCGAGTTGGCAAAAAGTTTTGGTGTTGATGTAATCATAACCGACCACCACGAACCGCAGGAAAAAATCCCCGATACGCCATTTATCTTAAATCCAAAACAAAAAAATGATACTTATCCGTTTAATTCTCTTTGCGGTTCTGGAGTGATTTTTAAATTTATTCAAGCATTTATAAAAAAGCACGGTGAAGAATTTAGCATTCCGGAGGGTTGGGAAAAATGGCTTTTGGATATGGTTGGGCTTGCAACTTTGGCTGATATGGTTCCGCTCACAGGTGAAAATCGCGTCTTTGCATATTACGGAATGAAAGTTTTAAAAAAGACGCGACGTCTCGGTCTTTTAAAATTGTTCCGGAAAAATGGACTTAAACCGGACTTGCTTCAAGAAGACGATATAACTTTCACCGTGTGTCCTCGGTTGAACGCCGCTTCACGCATGGATCATCCGATTTATGCTTTTAATCTTTTGACCGCGGAAAATGATGCAGATGCTGATAAATATGCTTCATACCTGACCAAGATAAATAATGAAAGAAAAACTTTGGTGGCGACAATAATGCGAAGCGTTCACAAAGAAGTGAAGTTAAAAGAAGATAATTCTGTCATATTTATTGGCGACACAAAATGGCGCGCTGGTGTTTTAGGGCTTGTGGCGGGGAAGATTACAGAAGAATACAAAAAACCGGCTTTTGTCTGGGGGCTTGAAGGCGGCGAAACAATAAAAGGATCTTGCAGGTCTTCCGGCGAGATAAATTTGGTCGATATGATGTCTCTTTTGCCGGAAAACAGCTTTTTGGAATTTGGCGGGCATGAACTTGCCGGAGGGTTTGCCGTTTCGCGAGAAGAAATTCATTTTTTGGAAGAGAGACTTGAGGATGCATACAAAAAAACTCCCAAGAAGGAAATTACCTCAGAAGAAAAAATTAAAGTTGATGCTCATCTTGATCTGAACGAAGTTAACAGGGAAGTCTTTGCGGAGATAGACAAGCTCGCTCCTTTTGGCGCTGGAAATCCAAAACCTGTTTTTGCTTTCGATGGAATTTTAATTTCCGGAATTAGAAAATTTGGAAAAAATAATGAACACATAGAAATCACTTTCAAAAGCGAAAAAGGTAAAGAGGTTAAAGCTATCAAATTTTTTACTTCTTTTGACAGTCTGCCGGAGAACGTTAGGGAGGGTAACAAGGCGAATCTTGTAGCTTTTATGGAAAAGTCCACTTTTGGTTGGAAAGAAGAAATCCGTTTGCGTATAGTTGAGATAAAATAAAAATTTCTGTATCATTCTAAAAAAGCTCTAACGCCATGGAAACCCATTGGGATGTCTGCTTCTTTTGGCTCTTGGTAGGTTCTTTGGCTGATTTCACTTTTTTCTATTATTTTTTTGTTGAAGAGAAAGTGTACGAAATGCACTCCATCGGATACAAAAAGAGAAAGGAAATGGAGGAATGGCAGAGAGGATGGAGAATGGAAGCCAAGAAGAAAAAATCGGGGACTACCCGGTGAAGACTCGTGTGAAAATGCGGGTCTTTTCCTTTTGACTTCTTTGCTATAATAAAGCAATGACTGATAAAGAAATCGTAATATTTACCGATGGCGGAGCAATTGGCAATCCTGGGCCTGGGGGCTACGGAGCTATTATTTTTGATAAAACAGCCGGCACAGTTTTGGAAATCGGCGGGAGTGAAAAAAACACCACTAACAACAGGATGGAAATGAAAGCGATTATAGAGGCTTTGAAAATTTCTCCGGATGGTCTTATCACAATTTATTCAGACTCAAAATATTCTATAACTGGAATCACGCAGTGGATTTTTGGCTGGCAGCAAAATAATTGGCAAACCAAAAACAAGACACCTGTTTTAAATAAGGACTTATGGCAAGAGTTGCTGGCTGTTACTTCTCCAAAAGAAATAGAGTGGAAGCACGTGGAAGGTCATGTTGGTATTCCCGGAAATGAAAGGGTTGATGTTATTGCGAATTCCTTTGCTCGTGGAAATTCCCCGGAACTTTTTTCCGGTAAAGCAAAAGACTACAAAATCAATTTAACCAATATTCAAAAAACTGGCGATTCTGAAAATAAAAAATCCAACAAAAAAGCTTATTCATACATAAGCATGGTTGACGGCAAAATCGAAAAACATAAATCTTGGACGGATTGCGAATCTCGGGTAAAAGGCAAAAAAGCAAAATTCAAAAAAACCTTTTCTAAAGAAGAGGAAGAAGAATTGATAAAATCTTGGCTTAACGGGGCTTAGTATGCAGGATAAAATATTTTTGGGAAGTATATTTGCTTTTTTGGCAGGTGTTTTTGTCCGGTCTTTTTGGGTAACGCCGGAATCTTTTTTCATCATTTTCGCTATTTTATCTATTCTTTTACTTTTATTTTTTCTCATTTCCAAAAAACAATATTTTTTAATTTTGTTTTTTGTCTTTTCTTTTTTCTCGTTGGGAATTTTAAGGTTTCATCACACTGACATAAATCAGCCTAAAGATGTTTTTGATCACCTTGTTGGAACAAGTGTGTCTTTTGAAGGGATTATAAATGAAGAACCGGACAAAAGAGAAAATAACCAAAGACTGATTGTAAAATTTGATAATGTTAAAATTTTGGTTACCACAGAGCTTTATCCTGAATTTTCTTATGGTGACAAATTGCTCGTGTCTGGCAAGCTTCAAAAACCGCAAAATTTTACAACAGATATCGGCAAAGATTTTGATTATATGAACTACCTGGCAAAAGACAGGATTTACTACAACATTTCGTTTGCTGAAGTTTCTTTACTAGAATCCGGATACGGAAATTCTGTAAAAAGGTTTCTCCTCCAAAACAAAAAGAAATTTTTAGACAAAACCGAGCAGCTAATCCCAGATCCCGGAAGCTCTCTTTTGGGCGGGCTTCTTCTTGGCACCAAGCAATCTCTCGGCAAAAATTTAGAACAAAATTTTATAAATACCGGACTCATTCATATTGTCGTTTTGTCGGGCTACAATGTCACGATTATTGCTGAAGCAATAATGCGAGCGTTGGCATTTTTGCCATTGTTTGGAGGGATTTCTGTTGGAGTTTTTGCTATTATTTTATTTGCTGTTACAACCGGCGCCGGCGCGCCAATCGTGCGCGCAAGC
The DNA here is from genome assembly GCA_964554525.1 of uncultured Candidatus Saccharibacteria bacterium. GTDB lineage: Bacteria > Patescibacteriota > Minisyncoccia > Phycocordibacterales > CSBR16-119 > JAUPTX01. The sequence continues at coordinate 4,877 of CAZKOZ010000024.1, forward strand.
ATTATGGCGATTTTAGCCCTCATCGCCAGAGCGACCGGCAATACTTACAGTATCACTCGCGCTTTGCTTTTTTCTGTTTTTGTTATGGTCTTGCACAATCCATATATTTTATATTTTGATATTTCTTTTCAGCTTTCGGTTATCGCCACGATTGGTCTTATATATCTTTCACCGATTTTTCAAAAATATCTCACCTGGATACCCAATCATTTTGGATTGCAAGACATTGCTTCGGCAACCATCTCTGTTCAGGTTTTTGTTTTACCTTTTATCCTTTATAAAATCGGCACACTTTCGATTATTGCCCCTTTAACCAATCTTTTAATCTTGCCTTTTATTCCTGTAACGATGTTTTTTGGTTTTCTCACCGGGCTTGTGGGATTTTTCTCCACTGCTTTGGCGACACCTTTTGCTTTTATCTCGCATATTTTACTTTCTTTTGAAATAAAGACGGTGGAATTTTTTGGTGGACTTTCTTTTTCTTGGGTCGGCATGCGTCATTTTGGCATCGTTTGGGTTTTAATAATTTACGCTTCTCTCTTTTTTGTAATCTATAAAAATTATAAAATGATAAATAATGAAAAAAGAAAAACAAATTAAATTACTTGTCGGCGGAATATTTTTTCTTGCTTTTGTAAATATTTTAGTTTGGAGTGGAGCTCCCAAACCTCCATCGGGTTTTCTTACGGTTCACTTTTTAGATGTGGGGCAGGGTGATGCAATTTTCATCGAAGCGCCAAACGGCAAACAAATGTTGATTGATGGCGGGAGAAATGCCGGCACGGTCCGCGAGCTTTCTCGATTCATGAGCTTGGGCGATCGCAAGATTGATGTCTTGCTTGCCACACATCATGACGATGATCATATAGGCGGATTTCCGGAAATTTTCAATCGCTTCGAGGTTTTAAATTTTGTCGACAACGGCAAAGAAACCGACAAATATGCGCACAGAGAAATCATGAACAAGATTGAATTAAGCAAAACTAAATACGTAAAAGCCGAGCGAGGCACGACCATTATTTTGGATAAAAATCGCGGTGTGTATTTTCAAGTTTTGGCTCCGGCGGGAAAGTTTGATTTTGCAAGTGATAACGAAATGTCTATCGTCGGGCGTCTGGTTTATGGAGATGTCAGTTTTCTTTTAACAGGCGATGCGGGAAAAATAGTTGAAAATATTTTGGTCTATGCCGATGGTAATATTTTAAATAGCGAAGTTTTGAAAGTTGGTCACCATGGTTCCAAGGGTTCATCCGGTTTGCTTTTCCTAGAAAAAGCGGGATCTGATTTCTCTATAGTTTCTGCTTCGGCAAACAACAGTTACGGACATCCGGACGGCGGAGTTGTTAAAAATCTTGAAAGTGTTGGCTCGACAGTTCTTGAAACCTCAAAAGAGGGAAGCATTGTTTTTCAAACCGATGGTGTAAACTTGTGGCGAAAATAAAAACAAAAAGACGCGATTTTGATTCGCGTCTTTTTGTTTTAGATAATTCCCGCAGCTTTGAGTGTTTTGAAGGCGCCGTTTTTGTTGATTGTCTTGATGCCTTTTGTTGAAACTTCGATTCGAATTGTTTCGCCTGTTTCCGGGATATAGATTCTTTTCTTTTGCAAGTTAACCTTTTGTATCCTTGTGCCTGTTGGGTTGAATTTTGTAGCACGAACACGGTTGCTGTACCCGCCAGCCTTGTTATTTGTTTTTTGTGTTATTGGACATACTTTAGCCATAAGTACCGATATGCTATCATAGCGGATGTAAACATGCAAGACCTAAACATCATTTTCTATATTGTCGTTTTGATTATGTCGGTAGTTATCCATGAGGTCGCTCATGGGTACGCCGCTTTGTATTTTGGCGATCAAACCGCCAAGTTTGCCGGCAGACTCACCTTAAACCCGATTAAACATCTCGATCTGTTCGGCTCTGTCTTGATACCCATGCTTTTGGTGATCACAAAAGCGCCTTTTTTGATCGGTTGGGCAAAACCCGTCCCTTATAATCCCAACAACCTGCGAGACCAAAAGAAGGGAACCCTATGGGTTGCCTCTGCCGGAATATTGGCAAACCTCGCCATTGCGGTTTTGTTTGGTTTGGCTATTAGGCTAAACGCGAGTTTTGATATTTTAGGAGGGTCTTTCAATTCGCTTGCAAGTATTGTGGTTTTGCTAAATATTGTTTTGGCGGTTTTTAATCTGATTCCGATTCCACCGCTCGATGGTTCAAAAATACTTTTTACTTTGCTTGGGCAAAAGTCTTTTGGTGTCCAGCGTTTTTTTGAGAAATATACTTTTATTATTCTCATCTTCTTTCTTTTCTTTTTGTGGGGATACGTGACTCCCGTGGTTTATACGCTTTTTAAGCTTGTAACAGGGTTTTCTTTGTAGAAAAATACCTGGGGATAAATAATCCTTGATATTGCTTTTTTGTTTTTTTATGGTATTATTGAGGCTGAACAAAAACCAACAAACAAATGAAAAAGCTCATGCTTCTTCTAGCTTTGTTGGTTGGTACCTTCAAAGCTAAAACTCAGCCAAACTTGGCTGTTGAGTATCGGTTCGATGCTCCGTGTGCTGGCGGTTGTTCGTGTCATGGTATTGGCACAGATCTCCCGTACTATGTTAATCCAGCCATCTTGGCGTCAGCGAGTACCTTTGACCTTGGTCCTGGAGTTTTTGGCTCGTTTTTGGACTGTGGCGATACCATGTCAAACGGGTTCGCTTCCGGTGCCAGCGGTAATCCAGATAGGGCGAGGTGGGCAGATCATTGGTCTAACAATAGTAGCACTCCTGATCCAAATGGCTACTTTGCTTTTTCCATTACTGCTGTTCCTGATGCGATCATTATGATTGACTCAATTGTCTTTCAAAGTTGTCGCAGTAGTTCTGGTCCGCGTAGCTATGAGATTAGGACGAGCGCAGATGGATTTGGTGGGGTGGTCTGGAATGGTTTGCTCAGGGCATCCCCTTTTGACCCCACTGATCCTCCTTGGAGAAAGAGAGTGGCAACCCCTTCAGTGCCCATGTTTTCTGGGTTTCTGGAGTTGAGGTTTTACGGATTTTCTTCAACCACTCCAACCGCTGGGGCTTGGAACGTCGATAGTGTTCGCGTCTACGCGCACATCGAGTCGATGTTGCCGGTAGAGCTTGCGAGCTTCACAGCCACCCCCATCCAAAACACCACCCACCTCACCTGGCAAACCGCCAGTGA
>CAZKOZ010000025.1:0-2924 GCA_964554525.1 uncultured Candidatus Saccharibacteria bacterium
TCTTGATGCAAAAATTGAAGCTTTGCTTTTTTACAAAGGTGAACCAGTGTCTTTTAGAGAATTACCATCTCTTTTTAAAGTGTCTTCAGAAGATATAAGCAGCGCTATTTTAATTTTAGAAAACAAATTGGGAGATCGCGGACTATCTTTGGTTAAAAATGAAAAAGAAGTGATGATTGGAACAAATCCGTCTTTGTCTCATTTTTTTGAGGAGCTAAGAAAAGAAGAATTAACAAAAGAACTTTCTCGAGCATCGCTTGAAACATTGTCTATTATTTTGTATAAGCAAAAGGTGACTCGGGCTGATATAGATTATATTCGCGGAGTTAATTCAAGTTTTATATTGAGAAATTTGAGAGTCCGAGGACTTGTTGACAGGGTAGAGGAAGCGAAATCATCTTTTTATATACCAACCCTTGACCTCTTGTCTTATTTGGGGGTTCAAAATGTGTCAGAGCTTCCGGACTTTGAAGCAGTTGCAAAAGCGCTAGAAAACAAGATAGAGAATTTAAACGAAAATGAACAATAACGATTTCTTAAACAAAAGAGAGGGGAATTTAATTGGAATTTTATTTCTGACTATTTTAGTTTCATCTTTTTATATTTTTGGGAATCCTTACGAGCATGAAGAAAAGTTGAGCGAAGCAGAAATATCCAGGTTACTGGCCGAAATGACTCACAGTCGTTTTTCTGAACTTTTTGATTCGCTAGATTTGAAAGCTTCTTCTATTGTGGTTTTAAATTCAAAAACAGGAGATATGATTTACAAGAAAGATGAAAATCGTGTAATGCCTTTGGCTTCAATTTCTAAAATTGCGTCTGCCTTGGTTTTTCTGGAAAACACGGAAGCAGGTGAAGTGATTAAAATTCCAAGAGAATCATTAAGACAGGTCGGCGATCACGGTCTTTTGGTGGATGAAGTGTGGGAAAGAGACAGCTTTTTGGATTTTATGCTTATAACATCTTCAAATGACGCTGCTCGCGCTGCTGCAATGCATGTTGGATCAAAACTTGGTGGCGAAGCGGAAGATGAGCAAGTCGCTATTTTTGTTCAAAAGATGAACGACAAGACTTCTGAACTTGGTTTTGACAGTCTTGTTTTTCTTAATGATTCCGGTCTTGATATGGAAGACGGCAAAAATGGGGGATACGGCTCAGCAAAAGATGTTGCTTTGCTTTTTGACTATGCGTTAAAAAATTACCCGGAAACATTTTCATCAACGTCGTCTTTGTCTAAAGAAATTACTTCTTTAAGCGGAAAAACACACACGGCTTTAAACACAAATCAAAATATTCCAAATATGAAAAATCTTTTGGCATCCAAGACGGGTTTTACAAATATCTCTGGAGGCAATCTGGCTATTTCCATCAAACCTGAAAATGGTGATATGATTATTATTAGTGTTTTGGGTTCAACTTTTATGGAAAGATTCACAGATGTTGAAAAACTTGCCACCAAAACACTTGAAGTTATAAATGAATTTTCACTATAAATTATGGATTTAAATTTACTCAAACTTTTTTTACCCGTCGTTCTGACTTTTATAATCGGTATTTTGATTACTCCGCCACTCACAGACATTTTTTACAAATACAAACTTTGGAAAAAGGTTCCAAGAAAAGAAAACAAGATAGACGAGAATGTGCCGGTTAATAAATTCGGTGTTCGCCCGGGGGACATTTCGGCAGACTTTCAAAGAATTAACAACCATGAAGAAGAGCTTAAAACACCGCGCGTCGGTGGAATGGTGATTTGGCTTTCAGTTTGTATTGCCGCAGCTTTGCTTTTTCTTTTGGCGGAGTTTTTTCCAAACGAATCCACGCAAAAAATAAATTTCGTCAGCAAAAATCAAACTCTCTTGCCATTTTTAGCGCTTATCGCCGGCGCGCTTTGGGGGTTGGCGGACGATTTGCTTTGTTGCTTTGTTACGAAAGGGAAGTTTGTGAATGGTTTTCCGGGCAAACTTATGTTTGCTTTCGTCGCGGCTGTTGGGCTTTTCTTTGGGCTTTGGTTTTTCCAAAAACTCGGCGTCAGCTCGATTCATGTTCCTTTTATTGATGCAACGCTAAATTTGGGCTGGCTTTTTGTGCCGTTTTTTATTCTTGTGGCGCTTGGAACTTTTTCCAGTGGTGTAATAGACGGCATAGACGGACTTGCCGGCGGAGTAATGGCGACGGCTTTCGCTTCTTACGCGACGATTGCTTTTTTCCAAAATCAAATAGACATTGCCGCTTTCTCGGCGGTCATTTCCGGGGCGATACTGGCTTTTCTTTGGTTTAATGTTCCGCCGGCGCGATTTTACATGGGCGAGACGGGTATGCTCGGGCTTACGCTCACGTTGACCGTCGTCGCGTTTTTAACGAATCAGGTTTTGCTTTTGCCGATTATCGGCTTTCCGCTTTTCTTTACTTCGCTCTCATCTTTAATACAAATAATTTCCAAAAAGCTCTACGGCCCAAATGGCAGAGTTTTCCGCGTCGCGCCGGTGCATCACCACTTTGAAGCAATCGGTTGGTCACGCCCCAAAATCGTCATGCGTTACTGGATTATTTCCGTTGTTTTTGCTGTCAGCGGTATAGTCATTGCGCTTCTCTAGTTTTTAAAGACTCAAAATATTCTGCTATACTCTAACTCGTGGAAAAGAAGGGGAAAATAGACAATGTGTTTTTGGGTATCGTCATCGCGCTTTTGGTGATTGGGGTTTTTTCTTTCGTCTCGGCGTCGTTTGGCGTTTTAGCCAAAAACGAGGCGAAGTTTGCCGGTTTGTTATTTAGCCAAACAGTCGGTCTTCTTGTTGGTATTGTATTGTTTTACTTATGCTTAAAGATAAATTATAAATTTTGGAGAAATTACGCATTTTATTTATTTATCTTTTCTGTTTTGATCACACTTCTCGTTTTTATTCCGGGGCTAGGGCAAGAGC
>CAZKOZ010000025.1:2934-7980 GCA_964554525.1 uncultured Candidatus Saccharibacteria bacterium
TTGGATTAATATTGCCGGTATGAGTTTTCAGCCTGTTGAATTATTAAAAATCACTTTTATTTTTTATTTTGCGGGTTGGTTATCTTGGGTAAAAAGTAAAGCAAAAGAAGTTCGTTATGGAATACTCCCACTTCTTGTAATGCTTGGTATCATAGCTGCAATATTGCTTCAACAACCCGATACTAAAAGTATCATATTGCTTTTTATAGCTAGCGCAAGCATGTTGATTGTGTCGGGCGTTCCGTGGAAATATATATTGGGCGCTGTTGGAGTTGCAATTGTTGTCTTGGGTATTTTTGCGCTTACGCGCCCGTATCTAATCAAAAGAATTCAAACTTTTATTGACCAAGATCATGACGTCATGGGAACATCGTGGCAACTCAACCAGTCTCTCATAGCCATAGGCTCCGGAGAAATATGGGGACGAGGGCTCGGTAAAAGTGTTCAAAAATTTACTTATCTGCCCGAACCTCAGGGTGATTCAATATTTGCTGTTATTGGAGAAGAGTTTGGTTTTATAGGAACCACTATCGTAATACTACTTTATATTGCTTTTGCTTTGCGCGGTATGAAAATATCTTTTTCAGCCCCAGATTCGTTTTCTAGACTTTTGGTTGCCGGACTTGTTATACTCTTGGTATCGCAATCTTTTATGAATATTGCGTCGAGTATTGGTCTCTTCCCGTTGACGGGAGTTCCGTTGGTGTTTATAAGTCACGGTGGAACATCGCTCATGTTTTCTTTGGCTGTGGTTGGTATAATCTTAAACATATCAAGGCAGAGAGACAATTATAAATTTAATTAACCTATTAAAAGGATGAAGATAGTATTTACAGGCGGCGGCGGCGGACATTTTTATCCAATGATCGCAGTTGCTGAAGCGGTCAACAGTTTGGCTCAAAAAAACAAAATACTGAACATGGAGCTTATTTACATTTCTGATTCTCCATACGACCAAAAAGCTCTGGATGACAACAATATATCTTTTGCAAAGCTTTCTACCGGGAAAAATAGAATTTATTTTTCAATAGAAAATATTTTTGATGCCATAAAAACTTTTTTTGCCACAATCAGAGCGATTTTTTTAATCTATAATTTATTTCCCGATGTTATTTTTAGCAAGGGTGGGTATCCCGCCGTGCCGGTTGTTATTGCCGCAAAAATACTTGGAATACCTGTTTTTATTCATGAATCAGATTCTTATCCTGGTCGCGCCAACAAACTGGCGAGTAAATGGGCAAAAAGAATCGCGGTGTCATATGAAGAGGCGGCCGAACATTTTCCAAAAGAAAAAACAGCATTTGTCGGTAATATAGTACGCAAAGATGTTCGCAAGCCCTTATCAGAAGGAGCCCATGAATATCTAAAATTAAATGCGGCATTAAAGACGATCTTGATTGTGGGCGGGTCGCAGGGAGCAAAAATAATCAATGAAACGGTGATTAATTCCTTACCAGCTCTGCTGGAGAAGTATCAGGTAATTCACCAAGTTGGTACGAAAAATTTCTCTGAGATGGAAGCAATCTCTCAAGTTGTTTTGGAAAATAATCCAAACAAAGATCACTATCATATTTACCCTTATCTAAACAAATTGGCTCTCAGAATGTCGGCCGGTGTTGCAGGAATAATTATTTCAAGAGCGGGAGCTGGTTTTTTGGCCGAAATTGCATCTTGGGGCAAGCCATCAATAATTGTTCCAATATCAAAATCCAACGGAGACCACCAAAGAAAAAACGCATATAGTTATGCCGCAACTGGAGCGTGTGAGGTTATTGAAGAAAAAAATCTAACACCGCATGTTTTGGTCTCTGAAATTGAGAGAATACTCGGCGATGAAAATCTGCTTGCTTCGATGTCAGAAAATACTAAAAAATTTGTTCATCCCAATGCGGAAGATCGAATTGCCGAAGAGATAATCAAATTAGCTTTAAGTCACGAAAAATAAAATGTCTGATAGAAAAGTAATCACAAGAATGGCGCCAAGCCCGACAGGTAAATTTCACGTTGGTTCAGCAAGAACCGCTCTTTTTTCTTATCTTTTTGCAAAACACCACGATGGAAAATTTATTTTAAGAATTGAAGACACCGACAAAGAAAGATCAAAAAAAGAATATGAAGAAAATATTATAGATTCTTTTAAGTGGCTCGGTTTAAATTATGATGAATTTTATCGTCAATCTGAAAGAACAGAAATTTACAAAGAGCATATCAAAAAACTTTTAGACTCTGGCGCGGCTTATATTTCAGAAGAAGATGCTAGTGAGATGGGGAACCCGAACGGAGCAAGAAGAAGCAGTGTTATAAGGTTTAAAAACCCAAACAAAGTCGTTAAATTCAAAGATGAAATTTTGGGCGATATAGAATTTGACACGACAGATTTGAAAGATTTTGTTATTGCTAAGGATTTGGACACACCGCTATATCATTTGACGGTTGTTGTGGATGATGGCTTAATGAAAGTTAGCCATGTTATTCGCGCCCAGGAACACATTTCCAATACTCCAAGGCAAATACTCATTTTAGAAGCTTTGGGCTTTGAGAGACCAATATACGCTCATATACCGCTTGTTTTAGCGCCTGATAAGACTAAGATGTCCAAACGTCATGGCGCCACAGCGCTTTTAGACTACAAAGATACCGGATATCTGCCAGAGGCTATGGTGAATTTTTTGGCATTCATTGGCTGGAATCCGGGAACAGAGCAAGAAATTTTTAGTTTGGATGAACTTATTCGTGAATTTTCATTGGACAAAGTTCAAAAAGCTGGCGGGGTTTTCAATATTGAGAAGCTGAATTGGTTTAACAAGCAATATCTTATCAAAAAACCAAAAGATGAAATAATTCGCGGAATTAAAAAATATGTAAACTTGCCAGAGGAGATTCTAGAAAAGGCTTGGCCGACGCTGGTTGAAAGAATCCACAAATTTAGCGATTTAAAAGATGAAAATCTATCTTTTTACAGTTCTTCACCTGCCTACAATACATCTGATTTAATCTGGAAGGACTCTGATGAATACCAGACAGTAAAATATCTTGAAGATTTAATAGAAATACTGGAAATTGCTGACTTTTCGTCGCCAGAATCGGTAAAATCAAGCGTTTGGGACTATGCAGAGAAGAAGGGTAGGGGGAATGTTTTGTGGCCAATGCGTTTCGCTCTATCTGGACTACAAAAATCACCTGATCCCTTTACTCTTTGTTTTGTTTTAGGAAAACCTGAATCAATAAACAGGCTAAAAACGGCGCACAAAAAGCTCCATGAATCACTGAAAAATTAAGCCTCGGTTTTCCACATTACTTTTTGAGAAATAGGGTATTATATAGTTATGAATTCTATTTCATTTTTGCCAAAAATAATTTCTGTTTGTTTTATTTTTTCTTTGGTATTTTTTGCTTTTCCCATTCACGCAAATACTGTCGCTGAGCTTGAAAATCAGATTTCTGATATAAGAAACAAGAACCAAAACCTTCAACTTGAACTTCAAAAACTAAACTCTGAGCTGTCAAAACTTAACAGTCAATCAAAAACTCTGGGAAATGCGGTTTCGGAACTGGACACAACCAGAAAAAAAATATTAACCGAAATAAAAATTACAGAGGATAAAATTTCAGCAACTGAAAGTTCTATTGATATTCTGGAAATTGAGATTGGGAATAAAGAGACCTCGATAAACAAAGCAAAAAAAGCAATCGTTTCCGGAATACAAAAAATGAATGAACTGGATTCCCAAAGCGTATCTTATAAGATACTTTCTAGAGGCAACTTTTCTGATGCTGTAAATGAGGCAAATGAAATTATTGAGTTTCAAAAAAGTTTGCGTGAAAAAATCTATGAGTTAAAAAATATTCAACAAGATTTAAGCCAAACCATAGCCCAAAAAGAAGATGAGAAAAATAATTTGATTTTTTATCACAGAGAGGCAAATGATCAAAAGGTTGTTGTAGAAAAAAATAAAGAAGAAAAAACTACACTTTTGAAGCAAACACAAAATCAAGAAAGTGAGTATCAAAAAATGATTGCGGAAAAAGAGAGATTGAGAGCCCAGTTTGAGGAAGAATTGGCTGCTTATGAATCTCAACTGCGTTTTATTTTGGATCCGAAAAGTATTCCGGAACCCAAAAATGGTGTTTTAGCTTGGCCACTGGACAATGTAATTATCACTCAAGGATTCGGACTCACAGCAGACTCGGCAAAACTATATTCCCATAGACAAGGCGCATGGAAAGGGAAGCACACGGGTGTTGATTTTCGCGGCAATAACGACCCCGTGAAAGCCATGGCAAGTGGAGAGGTGATTGGATTTGGAAACACCGATACAGTTTGCCCTCGCGCGTCTTTTGGAGGATGGGTTTTGATTAAATACGATAATGGACTGGCCAGTATTTATAGTCACTTGCAGACAATCACCGCAAAAGTTGGACAAAAAGTTAAGACTGGTGATATTGTGGCTTATAGCGGAAACACCGGATATTCAACAGGCCCTCACTTGGATGTGAAAGTTGTTCCAGCAAGCGCTGTGACAATTGAAACTTGGCCAAGCGCCGGTTGCCCTGGAAAAAATTACACAACTCCGATTGTCGCCGGCGCCACGTATTTTGATCCACTTTCATACCTGCCAAAGACCACAGATGATATGTGGAAATAATTATGCAAAAAACGTTTTCAGAAAAAGTATTAGAAGTAGTCTCAAAAATCCCCGAAGGAAAGACGCTTTCGTATAAAGAAGTTGCCCGAAAAGCGGGAAGTCCTCGGGCTTTTCGCGCCGTCGGTAGTGTTTTAAAGAAAAATTATCGTCCCGATGTTCCATGCCACAGAGTTATCAAATCAAGTGGTGGGACGGGGGAGTACAATAGAGGCAAGCAGAACAAAATAAATATCCTCAGAAAAGAGGGCGCTTTGGTTTAATTTTTGTTAAAATGTAATCATGAATTTTGAATCTGGATTTATAAATCTTAAAACCTTGGTCATTATAATCCTTATTTTGGTTGGAATTGGAATGCTTGGGGTGAACGTTGAAGAGGATATCGCCGGAAATGAAGAAGTCC
>CAZKOZ010000026.1:0-7664 GCA_964554525.1 uncultured Candidatus Saccharibacteria bacterium
CCTCTGCTGGATAGCTAGGGTCGTGTCTTTACTTTTTAATTTTAAAGATAAAACTTATCCTTGCGGAGGAAAGTGGACTTTTTAGGCTTCGTTCATTTCCTGCGGCATAGAGTTTTGCGAACCGCGACCAAAAGAAAAATGCTTCGGAGAGCGCAAGGTGAACCAAAAGAAGAAACAATCGCCTCATATTTGGGAATGCTCAAATGGGGAAATGGTCACAAGCTTGGCCTTAGGGTTGCCAAAATAAGGTGATTGTGATAAAGTCTCCTTTGTTAATTGTTCACCCAGCTCCGGGTGTTTTATATAAAAACCATGAATACAGCAATCAAATTATCACCAGTTGATATAGAATCACGAAAAAAACTCGATGTAAAAGCGGGTGACACTGTGCGTGTTTATTCAAAAATTCAAGAAAAAGGAAAAACTCGTCTTCAAGCTTTTGAAGGTCTTGTTTTGGCGAGAAAACACGGAACAGAACCGGGCGCGACAATCACAGTGCGAAAAATCTCAGAAGGTGTGGGCGTCGAAAGAATCTTTCCTTTGTATTCTCCAAATATTGATAAGATCGAAGTCCTAAAACGTGCAAATGTTAGACGATCAAAACTATATTTCTTGCGTGAAAAGACAGCTAAAGAAATCCGCAGAAAATTAAAAGCTTTTGGTTTTATTGCAAAAACTGACGAAATCGAAATCAAAGCGGAAGATATGGAAAGCGAAGTTGTCCCAGAGGCGACAGAAACTAAAGAAGAAACTGTAGCAGAAGAAGTTAAATAAAATCAAAGCCCGCGCCTTCGGCGCGGGCTTTGATTTTCGACTCACTTTCTGTAATATTTGAGCTATGCCCAGGTGTTGAAACTTGGTAGACAAGCTACCTTGAGGTGGTAGTGCTGAAAGGCGTGGAGGTTCGAGTCCTCTCCTGGGCACCAATACGGAACTCATCGGTTTTTTGGAAGTCAAAATGCGGGACGCGCGAAGCGCGTCCCGCTATTTTATATAACAAATCATACAAAAATAAGGCGAAATTTTATAATTAAGGCATCTGTGGAAAAGATATATATACATATATAGTATACTTGCGAATATGATTATTAGTTTTAATTTGCGATTTTATGCTAAATATTAAAAATTCAAATCGTGGTTCTGCCTCGATACTTTCTGGGTTTTTGTTTCTTTTTGTTATTGCTGGATTATTTATCAGCAAAGATTCAAATTTCCTTTCTTCTATAAATAATTTCCACCAAAATGTTGCGTCTGTTGGCGGTATAGGTGGTTTAGTTATTAGAGAGAGTTTTTGGGACGGTGTTATTGGTATTGAACCATGTGGAAAGGGTTCAGGATTGAATTGTCCTTCTGGACCACAAAATTTTTATGTTGTTGATAATGGTGATTTAAGTGTTGATTTAAGTTGGGGTCCGCCAGAAGATGTTGGCGATTCTGACATAGTTTATTATCATCTGGTTTATGTTTCTTGTGAACAGGGTGATGAGGGAGATGTTTGCGGCGAGGTCATAGCGATTACTCTAGATGGTTCGTCAACAAAAACTTCAGTTAGAAATTTAGCCCCCGGTAGTTACTCCTTTATTCTCTTTGCTTCAAACCAACAAGGATTGGGAGCTCGGTCAGATATTGCAGATGTTAGCCTAAATGATTCTAGGGTTGAAATTTTCCCAACCCAAAATTCTGTTGAGATTAGTTGGAATACCGCAACTCCAGGGGAATCTCGTGTTGTTTTTGGTACGACAGAAGATAAAGGTGCATGGAAAAAAGAGTTTCTTATAGAAGAAGAGTCTACTAGTCACAGCGTGGTTATTTCAGGTCTGGTTTCTTGTACCAAGTATTGGTTTAATATTCATTCTAAAAGATCAGGAGGGGGACGAGTCGATGCTGCTGGGAAACCTCTAAAGTTTGCTTTTGCCAAGGTTGCTCTTGCTGCCCAAGAACAGATTGAAGTCGGTGACGATATGTACTGGTTTGCAACCACGGGATGCAAGGGAGGATCAGAAATTCTTCGCACTGAGGCGAGAAGCATAAGCGGAGAAAGAGAAAAGATCTCAATCAACGGTGATTTGAAAAAGATTGAATTATTGCCACCCGTTCTAGGAGGTGATGATAGAAATTTGGTAGTACAACTCGCTGAATTAGAAAAAGAAAAAGTTAGAAGCGCGATATCTCAGCCTCAAGGAAAAGCTTTGGTGGGTGACATGTACTCCATAAAGATCATAGAAGATGATGAAACAGAGCTAAAAGAAACATTTACAGATCCGGCGGTGGTTTCTATTTCGTATGTAAAAGAAGATCTTGGGGGTATTGATCCAAAAACTTTGGTAATCTACCACAATGAAAATGGTCATGGATGGATGCCGCTTACAGATTGTTCAATCCTACAAGGCAAGGATGGGTCTGGGGGCGTCGTAACTTGTTCCACAAATTCATTCTCTATCTTTGGTCTGTTTGGCGAGCAACCCGAAGCTCCACAAAGTTCATCGCAAGGGTCTTCTTCTGTTGTAGGTTCTTTGGCGGTTAATCAAATACCAACAGAGACGCCGACTTCTCAAGTTCCAACAGAAATTCCAACGACTTCTCCAACATCACAAAAATTCACTAAAGATTTGTGGTTGGGTGTTAGCGATGAAGAGGTGACCTTGCTGCAAAGAACTCTTAACAAACTTGGATTTTCACTTGCCGAGAGTGGACCTGGTTCTGTTGGACAAGAGACAAAATATTTTGGACCTTTGACCAAGCAAGCAGTTATCCGTTTTCAAGAAGCTTATCGCGATACGGTTTTGAGTCCTTTTGGTCTCACTTTGGGAACCGGGTATTTTGGGCAGTTCTCTAGAAATGCCATTCAAGCTCTTATGGGGAATTAAGTCTATTTAAATTAGAAATAAAAAAGAAACGCTGTTACTAACAGCGTTTCTTTTTTATTTTTTGCGACCATGATATATTATGAACGCATGTTTTTTATTTTAGAAAAAGTTTTTTTTGATTTCGGTCCGATTTTCTTTGCTATTGCCGGATTTTTGCTCGCCGGATACGTTTATATTAAAAAAAGCAAGAAAGAAAATCTTGTCTGTCCGATGGACGGCAAATGTGACGAGGTTGTAAATAGTCGCTATTCAAAATTTATGGGTGTCCGAGTTGAACTTCTTGGCATGCTTTACTACGCAATGATTATCCTGGCGTATTCTTTTATTTTGTTTATGCCGGATGTTGTTGGCGATGTTTTTAAATTCTTTATGACAGGTATAACGGTTGCGGCGTTTCTCTTCTCTGCTTATCTCGTGTTTATTCAAGCTTTTGTGCTTAGGATGTGGTGTACATGGTGCCTGTTTTCTGCCGGATTTTCAACCTTTATTTTTGTGACGGCGGTTTTCGGTGCGGATTTTTCATTGCCGGCTTTGCTTAATGAATATCATGGCGTTGTGGTTTTCTTTCATGCTTTGGCGGCGGCGATCGGTGTCGGAGCGACAACAATCACAGATGTTTTGTTTTTCAAATTTCTCAAGGATTATAAGATTTCCGAGTCAGAAAAGTCTATTATGGACACTCTTTCCGGGGTTATCTGGATTGCGCTTGCGGTGTTGGTTTTGACCGGAGTCGGACTATTTATCGCAGATCCGGAAAGATTTCTAGCTTCTTCAAAGTTTATCACAAAAGTTTTGGCGGTTTCTGTTTTGATAATAAATGGTGTTTTGCTTAATCTTTTGATTTCTCCAAAGATGCTTGAGATAGATTTTGGCAAAGAAAATAGAGATAACGGCAATTTGGATTTCATGAGAAGACTGGCTTTTGCTCTTGGCGCCATATCCATTTCTTCTTGGTATGTTGTTTTTTTGCTTGGATCGCTTCGTTCCATACCTCTTTCAGTCACTGCCGGAATTACAATTTATTTAAGTATCTTGGTTTTGGCGATTGTCGGATCACAAATTTTTGATCGCATGATGATCAAAAACAGAAAGAAAGAAACAGTTTCAATCGAGTAAGACAGTGTCCATATAGCTTTTTTGTCTCCGATCTGGTATAAAGTGCCTTGTATGGTGGCTATAGTTTAGTGGTAAAACTTCGGTTTGTGGTACCGACATCGAGAGTTCAATTCTCTCTAGCCACCCCAAAATACAATTTAAAAAGAAACAAAAAGAGCCGTCCCCTTGGGGACGGCTCTTTCGCTTTCGCGCAAGGAAGATACAATGATCTTCCTGTTTCTCTTAAGCCACTTTGCCACAGCCTCCACCCCGCTATCCCAACTGCTGTGATGCACCAGTTTGCCAGAGTCGTCATTTCCGACATTTCCTGGGTTCTTGGTTCTTACTGCTTTGGATGGAGAACCATCTTTGTTGGCAGCAGTTCCAAAGTGGGAATCAACATGCATGAGAGCCAGCATGAGTCTGACATCTACATTATGTTTTTGGGAGTGTTTCCAAACCATTTCTCCGGTTACATGGCATGGGTACGGCCCTTTTGCGTGCCGATCAATGTATTCTTGGATCTTTTCTGTGGAATCCATGAATCCCATCTTTTCCAGCTTGTCTTTAATGGTTTTGGTATGGTTTGGCGCGGTTGCATACCGATTGATCTTGTACTCCTTCAGGCAATCTGTCGGTCCTGGCGGGGCTGTATGTTCTTCTTTTATTTTCCCATAAAGATAATCAACGTTAACTTCTGGGAAGAGAAAAAGAAGACCGACACCAATCATGAGCCAGTACACAGATGCTCTCACTGCCTGGAATGAGGAAAGTGTGCAGTATATTGCGTCTATGAAGATGAAAGCCAGTGTTATGGCCACAACTCCAACCACCCACACCGCAGACACCAAGATCATGACCGTAGCTTTCCATCCCCACCCATCATTGACCTTGTCTATTTCTCCGAGGAGAACAGAGGTGAAGCGGCGTATCGATGGCCACCAAGAAAACTCAGAGCTTCCGATTTTCATCGCTTTGTTGTTTTGTTTTTGTGTTGAGCTAAATCCTCATATATTGTACATAAAAAGTGTATTATGTCAATGATGGATAGAGGAACAGCTAGTTTTTGCCTTTATTTTCAATAACTCCTCCAAAAAGCAGCATTTGAAGTGCCGGACCAACAACAGTGAGAAGAAGCGCAAGCAAAGCAAAACCTGAAAGCATTGTTGCTGCGGCGACAATTTTCCCTCCCATTGTTTCTGGCACCATGTCTCCGTAGCCGACAGTTGTGACTGTTGTGATTGCCCACCACATGCCGTCGGGAATCGTTTTAAAAACCGTTTCCGGGATTTTTCTTTCAAAAAGATACATGAGTGATGCGGAAAATGTGACTATTATAAACAAGGCAAAGAAATAAATTTCCAGGTTAACAAAAGGCAGAAGCTCCTCGGCTTTTTCTACACGGTCTTCTTTTTTTCTGCCTTTGCCAAAGAAGCGAACGAGCCTAACCACACGAAGAAGTCTCAAGACTCTCACAAGTCTTATAATTCTCAAGAGTCTCACAGTTTGCGAAGCATTTGGTACTCCAAAAAGGATAAAACTTGGTACGATAGCTATAAAGTCTATGATACCCATACTGCTAAATATATATTTGAGGGGTTTTTCTGATGTTCCAATACGTAGCACATATTCAATCGTGAAAAAACTCACGATTATGATATCGGCATACCAAAAGAAAGTTTGATATTTTTGCGCTGTGCTTGGAACAGTTTCTAAAGCTATAAAAACTATTGACGCGAGCACAGTTAACGCCAATATGTCATGAAAGACTTTGAATTGTTTTGAAGAAGAATCTTGAAATGTTTTTACAATAAATTGCCACATGTGGAAATATTATACTCCAATTTCTTTTGGTCTAAAATATGTGTATAATTTGTTCATGTCAAAACTTCGTATATTACTTTTAATTTTGATGTTTGTAACCGCTGGCGTATTGATGCTTTTGCAAAGAGATCGTAGTCCAGAGGTTTTTGTTAATGATTTTGAGTTGGAAGAGCAAGACACACAACCAGAATCTGACCCAGCTGTTTTTACGCCGGGTGTTTGGCAAGACGAAGATACAGAAATGTATCAAATAAAATACAACTTGCCTCAAATTGATGAAATTGCAAAATCTGACATTGAAAGAATGGTCAATAATAGAGTTAGAATATTCATGGAGGAAAGCAATTTTGAAAGTTTTACAGAAGAAGACAAAGAATTTCTGGGATTTAACCGTGGCATGAAATATACTTTGGAATTTAATTTAGATGTAAAAGAATCAGAAAAAATCAAAACATATATTCTAAAGACAGCGGTTTTTACGAGTGGCGCGCATGGCAATCTTGAACTTATGTCTTTTAACTACGACAAGTCTTCCGGGAAAAGGCTTGGTTTAAACGATGTCTTTAAAAAACCGGCGACAGAGTATTTGCCTGTTTTGGCGGCTTTGGGTGATAAGTTTTTGCAGGCGGAATATTCTGAAGTGGCGTTTTACGAAGGTCTTGCTCCGGAGCCCGCAAACTGGGCTACTTGGTATGCGACAGATGACGCAATCATCTTCATATTCCATCCATATCAAGTTGTTCCTTGGGCTTATGGAACACCTGAATTTGAAGTTAAGGCGGGAGGCGTGGCGGATTTTATAAACATGGACTATTTCACTCGTTAAAATGCCTGAGAAAAAAGAAAGCAATGTAAAATATTCACGGATTTTTTACTATTTTTGGAAGGCGACAAAAGGACACAGGAGATGGGTAACGCTCCTTGTTTTTCTTGTTTTAGTTGCGACACTCGCTGGCGCTATTTTCCAACCGCTTGTCTATCAAAAATTACTGGATTACATTTCAAATTCTGCAAACCTTTGGACGTCTTCGCTTAAGAATATTTTTCTTTTGTTTGTGCTATGTCTTTTTGTGAACAGTTTTTCGTGGAGAGCTGTTAGCTATGTTACAACACCTGTTGTTAATAAGATATTCAAAGAAATGTCCATGTTCTCGTTTAGTAAGATCTTGCCTCATTCCAGAAAATTTTTTGTGGATAATTCGGTGGGAGGAATCATGTCTAAAAACCAAAGATTTGTTGGCGGCTTCGGAAATATATACAATACTATTTTATATACATTTCTTCCAACGATAATAATTTTGTTTGGTGTCATTTTTGTCTTATTCCAACAAAACAAATTGCTCGGCTTTATATTTCTTTTTTGGTCTTTGTTGTTTGTTGCAATATCTTTCCTTTTTGCCAAATATAAAATTCCTTTTGACGAAGAAAGAGCTAAATCTCATTCTAAAGCATCCGGTATTTTGTCTGATATTTTAACCAATATTTTCAATGTTAAAATTTTTTCTCGATCAAATTATGAAAATAAAAAATATGGAGAAGCGGTAACTGATTTGAGGAAAAAAGTAGTGAGAACATGGACAGTTGATAACCACCAAAATGCAACACAGGCTTTTCTTATGTTTGCTCTTCAGGTTATAAGTCTTTGGGTTGTGATAAATCTATGGACAAAAGGAGAAGTGTCTGTCGGATTTTTCATTTTGGTTCAAATGTATATGTTCACGATGTTTGATTATGTTTGGACTATTGGAAGGTCTATGAGGGATTTTGTCACAGCTCTTTCCAACGCAAAAGAAATGGTTGAGATTCTTGATACTCCGCCCGACATCAAAGACCCGGAAAATCCCGAGAAATGTAAAATCAGAAATGGTAATATTGTTT
>CAZKOZ010000027.1:0-7504 GCA_964554525.1 uncultured Candidatus Saccharibacteria bacterium
CATCAGGATACTTTTCGCGAAGATTTTTTATCTGTGTAAAAACATTTTCATCAAAGGGCTCACCTTGTTTGCCGATTATTTCAATTCCCATTATTTGCACAAAGCCAGAGTTTTGGATAAGCATATCGGCAAAATCCAAATCTTCTTTCGCTCCGATAGCCACGCCGATTTCTATTTCATCCAAATCCGCCGCGCTTTTTATAATTTCCAAAAACTTGTCATGATTTTCTATTGAGCGAGCGTGAAAAATAATTCTGCTTGGTCGCATGGCGACATACTTTTTCAAATCATTTTCAGGATTTAAAACCATCAAATCAAGTTCGTAAGAAACGTTGTCGGCAAAAGGCAAAGCCTTGCCGTTTAAAATCCCTCGCGCGTCTTCCCTGTCTTTTGGGAAAAACGGCCAAGTTTTCGCCTCCACATATTCCCCATCCATCAAATCAAGCTGAATAGTTTTCACATGCGAATAGACCAAACTCGCCTTGTCTTCAAGGTCTTTCAAATCTTTCGGCATTATCGCGGGGATTATTTCTGTCATACTAATATCTAGTAGTTAAACTTAATTGAAGAGATTATATTCCTAATATCATCCATTGTGTATTCCACAAAATTAGGATCTGTACCATAACTAACAAAAATAATAGTAACAAACTTTGACGGTATGACTGTTTGATAAAATTCAACCCCATTAAAAGAAATATCGTGGTGTGTTGCCTGTTCTCCATCAATAACAGAAGTATACACGGGTTTAAATTCAAGCCCTTCTTCACTTGCACCACCACTATTTATCATAAGCTCTTTTAGTCCATTTTCATATTCCACCAACGAAGAATGTCTGTGAATAAGCATATGCCCAGCATTACCAAGCTCAACATATAATTGCCCAGACATTGGCACAATGGAAATCCCTTGAGGTAGATCAATACTTATTCCGTCTGATTCTTGAGTAATTAGTGATTTGTTTGATTGTTGCTCTGGCAACTTTTCCGCGGAAGTTAATCTATTGTCTGAGTTATTATCAAACTTAATTAAGGAAATAATATTTTGAATTTCTTCTTGTGTATAAACAAAAAATTCAGGGAAATCTAGATTATACTCGTAACTAATAATGGTCAGTTTGGATGGAATTGATATAAAATTTTCCTCATATCTTCTTTCTCCATCATCATAAAAAACTGATATTAAATGGTGACTTGCTTCATTTCCATCAATTTGTAAATTTCTTAACAAGGAGTAGACTATTTCATTATCTTCATCAATAGGACGAGAATTTATGTCTAAATAAGAACTGAGCACTTCATCAAAATCACTCTTAGAAAAATATTGTGAAATAGTGAGCACGCGTTCAATCCAATTCCCATCAGTTTTACTGATAGCAGTATTTTCCATTTCAAATGGAGTAAAAGAAGATGGTATACTACGCCCAGATAATGAACTAAAACCTTCTGGTAAATTATCAATGCTTACACGATAGATTTCCTGGTTTTCTTCGTTTTGAATTTGATAGCTCTCAAATTCACCCGAAACATTGTCTTTTTTTAGAAAATCAAAAATTTCATATTGACCCAAGAAATTTGTTACGGCGCCATTTCTTCTTTCAACTATAAAACCCAAAATCACCAAACCAATGATTAAAATTAAAAATAGAACACTGTTTTTCATTTTATTTTTTATTTAAAAGTAATACCCCAACTTCTTAAATCTACAAAAGCCCCCTATCCGCCAAACTATTTGATTTCAGTCTCGCGATAAAAGCCTCGCGAGCGATATCTATATTTGAAACTTTGCCAGCCCATGTTGCCAAAGCGTCGTTTTGGATTGCGCGAGAGAAAGAAAAAGCGAGTTTCCAAGAAAGTGGCTCGTGTTTAGCTATGGCATTAAAGTTTGCTGTTGCTTCATCTGGTGTTTGTCCTCCGGACAAAAACACAACACCGCCAACCTCTGCCGGGACGCATTCTTTCAAAACTTCCACTGTCGCTTTTGCCACTTCTTCCGAATTTGACCTATTTTCCGCGTCTTTGCCGGACAAAACCATGCTTGTTTTTAAAATAAGTCCGTCCAAATTTACATGATGTTTTGCGAGCGCTTCAAAAAGCCCTTTCAAAACTTTCGTTGTTACTTCTTTTGCTTTTTCAATGTCATGCGCGCCATCAAGCAAAACTTCCGGTTCCACCATTGGCACGATGTCGTGTTCTTGGCAAATCACCGCATACCTGGCAAGTATTTCTGAGTTTTCACGAATAGCATCATCACTCGGAGTTCTGTCGGATATTTCATAAGCAGCTCGCCATTTGGCAAAAGTTGCCCCGATCGCTTTATATTCTTGCATCCGCGCAGGCAAACCATTTAGTCCGTGAGTTAAATTTTCCCCTGGATGGTCTATATAATCCTGCAAACCTTCATCAACTTTTATGCCAATCAAAACATCTTTCTCTTTTAAAACATCTATAAAACTTTTGCCGTTTGAATCAGCTTGGCGAATTGTTTCGTCGTATAAAATAACCCCGCTGACATATTCTTCCATCCCCGGAGCGCACAAAAGAAGTTCCCGCCATCGGCGACGTTCTTCCTCGGTTTCCGGAATACCAAGCGCGGCGAAACGTTTGTTGCAAGTTTCGTTGCTTTCATCCGCAGCCAAAATCCCCTTCCCATCTGTCATCATTTTTGCAACCGTATTTTTAAGTTTTTCTATTTCTATGTGATCCATGGTTTAGTGAGTAGAAAGTAGGTAGTAGAAAGTAGGTAATCTGGAAATAAGCAATTTTTCTACTATCTACTTTCTAGTTAATTATCTAATTTAACAATTCTTCTAATATGCCTCTCATCACCCGAGAAAGGCGTTTTTAAAAATACTTTCACCGCTTCTTTGGCTTCGTCCAAATTTAAGAAACGCGCTCCCAAAGACAAAACGTTAGCATCATTGTGTTCTCTGCCAAGAAAAACAATTTCCATTGGTCCGCCATAAAAAACCGTCGCGCGAACGCCCAAAAGCCTGTTGGCTTCTATCGCCTCGCCTTGCCCGGACCCGCCCAAAACAATTCCTCTCACTTCTGTCTTTGATTCTTGCGACGACTCTGCCACACCCTCGGCGACAAGCGCGACAAAATCCGGATAGTCGTCGTCCGGATTGTATTCATGCACACCTTTGTCTATAACCTCATGCCCCAAATCACTCAAATATTTTTTGAGCTCTTCTTTCATTTCATATCCAGCGTGATCTGTTCCGATAAAAATTTTCATAATCATTTATTTTTATTTTCCGCTCTTTTGTCTCTTTTCTTTTTAACCGCGGTTAAAATTTCGTCATCGGTCATGTCGCCATTATGAAGAATATATCCTCTCTCGTGATCATCTTTTTTTATATTTTTAACCATAAATTATTTCTTGCTGCGACGACCCAAAATCAGTCTGTCCAAAACAAGTGTCGCCAAAATCCACCACCAAGAAAAAGTGATATATCCCAAAAGCTTTAAAATTACAAAAATTACTGTAAACATGTTACTTTATATATTTTCCTAATTTTACCACATGCCTGACCAAAGTATGTGTATACCCCATTTCATTATCATACCATGCCAAAACCTTGACTAAATTGCCGTCAACAACGCTAGTCATGGAAAGGTCGGCAATGGATGCATATTTTGAACCAATGATGTCGGAAGAGACGATTTGTTCATCTGTCGCGGTAAAAATCCCTTCCCAGCGAGGATCCTCAGCAGCTTTTTCTAAAATCTTGTTTATCTCTTCCACGCTAGTCGGACGCTTTGAAATAAAAGTAATATCAGCGATAGATCCGGCGACCACAGGCACACGCATCGCCACACCGTCAAATTTCCCGGCAAGCGAAGGCAAGGCTTGGGTAACGGCAATAGCAGCTCCGGTAGAACTTGGGACGATGTTTTGCGCGGCGGCTCTGCCGCCGCGCCAATCTTTCTTGGCCGGACCATCCACAATAGACTGCGAAGCTGTATAAGCGTGCACGGTGTTCAAAATCGCTTTTTCAATGCCGATAGTTTCGTCTAAAATAGCAATAACAGGACTTGCAGAGTTTGTCGTACAAGAAGCGTTTGAAGTTATATCGCAAGTTTCAAGATTCTCATCGTTTATTCCCATCAAAACGGTCGCGCTGTTTATACCTTCCACCGCATCACCTTTGGCGGGTGCGGAAATCACAACTCTTTTCGCTCCGCCGTCCAAATGGGCTTTAGCCTTTTCAAAACTGGTGAAAAATCCTGTTGACTCAACAACAACATCCACATCAAGCTTGCCCCAAGGAATTTCCGCCGGATTTGGATTTGAAAAATACTTGATTTCTTTGCCATCAACAAACATCGCATCCCCCGAAGTATCAACATCGTGAGGAAAAGCGCCATAAGCAGTGTCGTATTTTAAAAGATAAGCGAGATTTTCTATGTCACCCAAGTCATTGATAGCAACAACTTTTATTTCCGGATTATCCACAGAAACCCGCAAAAAAGCTCGACCAATTCTCCCAAAACCATTTATAGCTACTTTTATCTCTTTCATAATTAACTTATTAAACTACTAAAATTTATAGGCTCGTTTGTGAATAAACTCAGAATAACTGTGCCGGCTAGAATAATCAAAATCTTACCCCACCATGTCTCATACCATTTTCTTTCTTTTGTTGCTTGTATTATCTCTTTAAGTTCGCCTTCAATCCTTTTGTCTTCAACTATCTCTCTTTTTAAAATATCTGTGATTTCTTCCTTTTGATGAATATAGCCGTTTTCTGTGTGCCTCATTTCAATATCTTTTATATCTTTTTGCGTTGCATACCTGGCTTCTAAAATAAGTCTTTCCTCTGAAACTAAAAATTTTATCTTTTCTTTGAGTTCGTCCATTTCTTCTTCTGGCAGATTTTCATAGATTCGCTTTTTCTCAATAGCAACAATCTCTTTTTGAATTTCAAGAAGTCTTTCGTTGGCATTCAAGTCGTAGTGTTGAGCCGATTTTTCATCCTTTGTCATGAGTGTATTTTAGCAGAAAAAACGGGAAATGGGTTGTGGAGAATATTTACTCTTACTTTTTTCATGATAAAAAAGTAACAACCCGCCCGAACGTACCGTTCGGTACGGGCGGGAAAATCTAGACCCACACTTCACACATAAGAGCCTCGCTTTGCTCGCTCATATATTTCCGTCGTTCGGATATTGTAAAAGTGAACTTTTACATACTCCTCACTAGGAAATATAAAAACAATAGATTCTAAGTCAAAAAACCCGCAAACTCACAAAATTCAAAAGTGTATAGACACTTTTGAATTTTGCTTAAACAGTGCTGGTTTTTAAGACAAAATCTATTATTTTCTTTACGGTGTTCTCGTGAGGGTCGAAGGATTTTAATTGAAAAGCAAAAGCGTACCGTCTTGCGGTACGCTTTTTTTCGCTCAATCAAGTCACACTTTTGGGAGGAAGTACTTAAAATCCGAATACCCTCCGTCGTCATCGGGGTTAGCAACAAACCCAAGTTCATCCACCAGACGATCCTTAAGCATTTGCGCCATCGTGGAGATCGTAACCTTCCAATTGTCATGTTTGACCTCGTCGCCCTCCCCAAAAACGGTGTAATGTAAGCCATCAGTTATGACAAGCCTGCAACTCCATTCCAACCCTTTGGCTGGATAAAAGTGGAGAGAGAGGCAGATCAATTCCACATCCCTGTTAATGTCAAAAACGTAGTCAGTTATGAGGGTCTGACCAGGGTGTTCATAATCGAAAATGGCCTCAATTATGCACTCAGACTTAGTTTCGGGCTGGTATGACAACCAGTGTTCCAAGCATTTTCCAAGTTCTTCCACAAGAACTCGGGCAAGCTTATATTGGAGCATGTCCATTTTGAAGTTGTTTTGTGCCAACGCTTTCGCGAGGCTGGTTTGTACTTAGTTTTTCGCTTTGGAGATTATCACACAAGACCTATTTTGTCAATAGTTCTTTCAAAATCTCTGTTGCAACTTGAGGATTTGCGCTTCCTTTGCTTTCCTTCATAACCTGCCCCATTAGGAATTTCAAAACGTTTTCGTTGCCGGATTTGTATTCTAAGGCAACTTTCTCGTTGGTATTTATCACACTCTGAACGATTTCTTTTATAGTATCTGTATTTGATTCTTGAAGAAGACCTTTTTCTTTGGCAATTTCTTCTGGGTCGCCACCTGTCTCGCACAAAATAGCTAAAATATCTTTCGCTCCGCGAGAGTTTATTTTGTTTTCTCCCACCATTTTTATAATTTTTGCAAAACTTTTTGCAGATGGGAATTCAAAATCTTTGGCTGTTTCTAACAACAATTTCATATCTTTTGTTGCCTCTCGATGCCCCACCAAATCTGATAGAATATAATTCGCAGTTTTTTTCGGATCTACTTTTTGTGCAACAACTTCTTCAAAAAAATCTGCGAGTTCTTTGTCTACAACAAAAATCTCAATGTCATTATTTTTAATTCCAAAATCTTTTTTATAACGCGCACGTTTTTCCCAAGGTAATTCCGGAAGCTCACCTCGCATTTTTTCCAAATCAAAAACTTCATGCAAATACATTTTTGGCAAATCTGGTTCGGGGAAATATCGGTAGTCTTCGGAATTTTCTTTTGATCTTTGTGAAAAAGTTACTTCTTTATTCTCATCCCACCCGCGAGTTTCTTGTACGATTTCACTTCCTCTTCCCTCTTCTAAAAGTTTTATATGCCTCCCTATTTCAAACTTCGCTGCTTTTTCCACCGCACGGAAGGAGTTTATATTTTTAACCTCAACTTTCGTTCCAAATTTTTCTGTGTCAGAAACAGAAAGATTCAACTCAACACGCATTTCACCTTTTTCCATGTTTGCGTCAGAAACTCCAAGAGTTCGGAGGAGTAGCTGAAGTTCGCGACCAAAATTCCCCGCGTCTTCCGCGGAGTGAATCACCGGCTCTGTTACAAGCTCCATGAGTGGCACACCCGCGCGATTAAAATCAATAAGTGATGCATCGTCTGTATGTTTGTTGTTTGCAGTGTCTTCTTCCAAATGAATACGAGTTATTTTTACCCCACCGATTTCTCCGCCAGAAACAATCGGATGTTTATACTGAGAAATTTGATAGCCTTTCGGGATGTCCGGATAGAAATAGTTTTTTCTGTCCCATTCTGTAAAGTTGGCAATATCGGCGCCAATAGCCAGTCCGACTTTTATCACATTCTCAATCGCCTTTTTATTCAAAATCGGCAAAGTCCCCGGATGCGCCATGCAAACCGGACAAATATTAGTATTCGGTTTTTCTTCGTCTGGATTACTTGTCCCGCTTTTTGTGGGGTTCATCCCGCTACCTGCGGGGCTTGTCCCGTCTCCTGCGGGATTAACGCAATCACAAAACATCTTTGAAGCTGTTTTAAGCTCTGCGTGCACCTCTAATCCGATTGTAACTTTATATTTTGAGTTATCTCCGCTCATGACGGCAATATTACCAGAAAATTGACAAAAAGGCGAAAAAACATAACATAGATATAAACGTT
>CAZKOZ010000028.1:0-1002 GCA_964554525.1 uncultured Candidatus Saccharibacteria bacterium
TTCATTTTTTCTATTTCATCCGTCTGGGAAGAAATTATATTTTGAGCTAATGTAACAATTTCCGGAAAACTTCCGCCACGATCCAAAACTTCTTTTGCCGTATCCACAGCTTCTTGGTGGTGCGGAATCATACCGAGTAAAAACTCTTCATCACTTGATACCGTCATATTGTGCAGATGAGGATCATTTGCCATAAGCGAACCGTCAGGCATTACATGATATCCTGAAGGAGCGTTATTTTTAGTCTTATTTGTAAAAATAAAAACAACAACGAGAACAACTCCAATAAAAAACAAAACCTTTAAATATTTATTCATCGCGATTTAAACTAGACCGACTAATTTTTTAACTTCAAGCATTTTCTTTTCAGCAATTTTCCTGGCGCGTTTCTCACCTTTTTCTAAAATGGCGTAAACCTTCTTCGGGTTTTTCTGATATTCGTCGTATTTCTTTTTCATTGGCGCAAAGTAATCTAAAACTTTCTGCAAAAGAATTTTTTTAGCTTCGCCATAACCAAGCCCACCCCCGCGAAGACCTTTTTCCATCGCCTTTAGCTCAGATTCGTCAGCAAGAAGTTTGTAGATTTGATAAATCACGACGTCGTCCGGGTTTTTCGGGTCTTCCGGAAGTTTTGAATCCGTCACAATTCCCATCACAGCTTTTTTGATTTCTTCTTCCGAACCAAAAAGAGGAATGACATTTTTGTAACTCTTGCTCATTTTTTGCCCGTCAGTTCCCGGCACAACAGCAACCTCTCCTTTGATTATTTCTTTCGGCTCTTTAAAAGCTTCTCCGTAGGTTTGATTGAATTTTCTGACAATCTCGCGAGCCATTTCTATGTGTTGGAGTTGATCTTGCCCGACTGGCACGACGTCCGCATCGTACATTAAAATATCCGCCGCCATCAAAACCGGATAATCGAAAAGTCCAACACTCACCTCTTTATTTTTCGCTTCTTTGTCTTTAAACGCGTCAGCGCGCATGAGCCATGGCACAGAAACC
>CAZKOZ010000028.1:1012-7335 GCA_964554525.1 uncultured Candidatus Saccharibacteria bacterium
TGTTCCGGTAAAGTTGACTGTCTATATAGAGTAACTTTTTTGGGATCAAGTCCAATCGCCAAATATGCGCAAATTAAATCAAATGAAAGTCTTTTTATTTCTTCTCTGTTTTGAACTGTTGTCAGGGCGTGATAGTCAGCAAGAAAAACGAAAGGTTCAAACTCGCCAGAATTTGTCATGTCTGCGAATTGCTTCATCGCCCCAAAGTAATTACCGAGGTGTAAATTACCCGTTGGTTTAATTCCTGAAACTAAAATTTTTGACATAACGATATCTTAACAAATATAAATCAAAAAAACATCTCTTATAAACGTCAGACGTCCACAAGAGGTCAAAGTACCACCCCGCCTTTCAGGCACCCCTCCTCAAAGAGGAGGGGAAAAACAAAAGAACCCCATCGCCGTTGGCGATGGGGTTCAAGAGCGTTTTTTTTCTCAAAAGGCACTCACCTCTTGAGAATCGGAGTTGCTCTCCACGTTCTCCTGAATGTCTTTTGATTTAAACTCCCACTCTTCGGCTGGGAGCCGCCACACTATCGTGGTTTTCAGTGTTCGTTATGGCATTTTTCCTAGACCGTGTTTCCCGCTTACGCTTGGATGTGTCTAGTTAGGGCGTGGGCGCCAAACCCAATTGTCCATCTGATTCGCGTTGTTTTTATCGGTGCGATAACCGATTCATTCACACAATAAATAATTGTGGAAGATTGCCAGAAACAGGGTGGTGGCGAGCCAACGACAGCATGCAGATTCCTGGGTACTGTCGATTTGTCTAACCTATACTACGTCATGATTTGCTGGGCGTTTTATCACGGTTTAAAAGAACTTTGTTACCGCATAATAGCATACCCACAAAATTTGTCAAGCTTTTTTCAATTTTATTTCCCAAATTCCCCAAAAACCCTTATTTAAAGCCATATTTAGCCACTTCAAACTAAAATCCTTAAATTGAAATCTTTGACCGTTTGAAATATTACGCTCGCCCCGCCAAGCGGGGTGAAAAAACTATAGATTTTGCCTTAAAAACCAGCACTGTTTGACCCCTCACCAGTTTATGGATATCCATAAACTGGTGAGGGGGAGTTTGCTGGTTTTTTGGCTTAAAATCTATGGTTTTTAGTGATATTTCATCAAGGTCTTGAACTTTTGTTTCTTTTCCTTCAAGGGAAAAGAAAAAGGGGTTTTTCCACTTAATCCACATCCCTCACCCACTTGCTCCACCCATGCTAAACTACTCTCACTATGACAACTGCAAAAAACATGCGAATACCGCCGCACAGCCTCGAATCAGAAATGGCTGTTCTTGGTTCTATCATGCTTCGCCCGGACGCATTGAATGAAATAATAGATAGAATTTTCCCGGACTCTTTCTACGCCGAAAAGCACCGTATCATCTACAAAGCGATGCTTGATTTATACAACAAAAATGAACCTATCGATTTACTCTCTGTTTCAACAATCCTGAAAGAAAAAAATCAACTCGAAGCTGTTGGTGGACGTTCGTACATAAGCGACATAACAAGCTCTGTGCCCGCTTCAACAAACGTAAAACACTACGCCGGAATAGTTCACAAAAAACATGTTTTGAGAAAACTCGTTGAAGCCGGTGAGTACATGGCTGAAACTGCTTTCGCTGAATCAAGTGAGGAGGTGGAAGATATCTTGGACGCTGTGGAGAAAAAAGTTTTTGCTGTCACAAACACTTCAGGTAATCAAAAATTCGTCAGCATCAAGCAATCCCTTCACGAAACTTGGGAAGAAATAGAAAAACTTCAAGAATCAAAAGGTCAGCTTCGCGGCGTGCCGACCGGCTTCCCTGCCATAGACAATATCCTAGCAGGACTACAAAGGTCAGATTTGATTATTTTGGCGGCTCGTCCGTCTATCGGTAAGACAACTTTGGCGCTAGACATGGCGCGTAATGCCGCAACAAAACACGGAGCATCTGTGGCAATATTCTCCTTGGAAATGAGCGCGAATCAATTAACCCAAAGAATGCTTGCGGCCGAAGCAAAAGTTAACGCTTGGAAACTTAGAACCGGTAAATTATCAACCGAGAGTGAATTTTCCGCTCTAAGAGACTCGCTAAACGAGCTTTCAAAAGCAAAAATATATATCGATGACCAAGCCGGAAACTCTATCATGAAAATGAAATCTGTCGCCAGAAGAATGAAGAGCGAGCACGGTCTTGATCTAATTGTCGTTGATTATTTGCAAC
Organism: uncultured Candidatus Saccharibacteria bacterium; assembly: GCA_964554525.1. Classification (GTDB taxonomy): domain Bacteria; phylum Patescibacteriota; class Minisyncoccia; order Phycocordibacterales; family CSBR16-119; genus JAUPTX01. The sequence goes on from CAZKOZ010000028.1 coordinate 3,227, forward strand.
TCATGGTTACAAGCAAAAATCACGACTCAATGGTTAACCAGGTTACAGAAATTTCCAGATCACTTAAGGGTTTGGCTCGCGAACTAGACGCTCCGGTTTTGGCGCTTTCTCAGCTTTCTCGTGCTGTTGAATCTCGCGGCGGAAAGCCGAGACTTTCCGATCTTCGCGATTCGGGCTCCATCGAGCAAGATGCCGATGTTGTGATGTTCATTCACCGCGATGATCGCGCCGGGAACACTCGTTCAGAAAACGAAAGCACGGGTATTGCCGAAATATTGATAGAAAAACACAGAAATGGTCCGCTTGGAAAAGCTGAGCTATATTTTGATGAGAAAAACTCAACATTTCTTTCAATAGAAAAACATATGGAAAACTACACCGCCGGCGCTGAATCAGGCCCCGAAAACAGTGGCGGTTTTGGTGATTTTTAAACCATGAATAGTATAGATAAATTAGCTGAAATATTTGAGAAGTTTCCCGGAGTTGGCAAACGCCAGGCAAAGCGTTTTGTTTATTTCTTGCTTCGCAAAAACACAAGCTACAACAGAGAATTATCAGAAGCGATTTTAAGTCTCAAGAAAAATATCCGTCTTTGCGAAGAAAGTTTCCAATTTTTTTATTCGGAACGCGAAGAAAAGTTATCACCAATCGCTCGTGATGAGAACCGCGATAAAACAAAACTCATGATAGTCGAAAAGGATTCTGATTTGGAAAATATTGAAAGGATGGGAGTTTATAATGGAAAATATTTTGTTTTAGGAGGTTCAATCCCGGTGTTATCCAAGGAACCCAATAAACACATACGCGGAGAAAAGCTTTTGGAAAAGATAAAAAGCAAAAAAGAAGAATTGAGCGAAATAATTATAGCGATGAGTGTAAATCCACAAGGTGAAAACACGCTCGAATATCTGCAAAAAATTCTAGGCGACTTTGGAATAAAAATCTCGATTTTGGGTCGCGGACTTTCAACGGGAACAGAACTTGAATATTCAGATAAAGAAACATTTTTAAACGCTTTTAATGGAAGAAAATGAAAAAGGCCCGCACTATCTGTGCGGGCCCATTTTCTGCGCTGTTGCAGACGAGAACTATGTCCCGATCTGTTTGAAGATGAACGTAGCTCCTCGTGGGTTACGTATCTCAAGCATGTACTTCATGCCACCGTTAGGCAAGGCATCATATTTGACACCTGGCACAACCTCGAAACCGATAGCACCGGCCTCAGCCGATTTAACGCGCTCCAAGACCTTCCCGTTCTGGATGAACTCCACTGGGAAGTAATCGCTCTGGTACCCGACCGTCACGATACAGGTACCAGCAGCGACATTATCGGTCTTGCGGCATTCTTCCTGCCAGGCCGATATTTCGGCCGACGATCCAGGAACAACCATGTTGACCACACGGTCGTATCCTGTGTTGTCCTGAGCGCTTGCGATGCTTGCCACAGCAAGCATCAAACATACCAAAAGTGCTTTCATTGTCTGTGTTGTTTTAATCCCCGGTAAGAGGGATGGTTCACTCTATATAATACACAAATACATAATTTTGTCAATACCAAAAACAAAATGCCCCGGCTATTGATCCGGGGCAAATGTTATGGGAGAGCTCTCTACCACTATGAAAGATTCGACTTCTCTGTCGCTCCCGTAGTAAAGCCTGCCATCCATATAAGTAAAGATGGCGAGAATCAAGCCTGACAGCTCGAAACCCCCTATTGTGGGTTCTGCGGGTATCAAGCAATCACGCCCGCGATCTTCTCCCACACACTTGGGCTTTACACGAAAACCTTGGTGCGTAGTCGCAAGGCTTGAAATGGCATGGCTCGGCACAAAGATCGACTTCACCCTGCCATTTTGGTGGACGACAGTAACGTCGTGAACAGATATCGGCATAATCAAATGCCGACCAAAAGACTGAGCAAAGATGCTCTGGGAGATGGTTAATACCAGGGTCCCAAAAAGTAAAAAGGGCTTCATTGGTATCGGTTTTGATTTTAAGGTATATCAAAAAGACAAATATGTCAATACAAAACACCCCTTATGCTTAAAAGCAGAATGGGTGTTTTATTTAAGCTATTTTTGAGATTTTTACTTTAAAAAACGGTTGTCTGTGTCCTCTTTTCTTAAAATAATTACTTTTTGCTTTGTATTTTATAACTGTAACCTTTGGAGCTCTTGATATTTGCTCTACAACGGCTTCAACCTTATTGTCAAGATTTGGTGTCCCAACTTGTGTAGTTTTTCCATCGTCAACAAGAAGCACGTTGTCAAAGACAACTTTGTCCCCCTCTTTATATTCACCGGAAAGCTTTTCAATCTTCAGACTTTCGCCCTCAGAAACCTTGTATTGCTTTCCACCAGTTTTAATTACTGCGAATTTCATAACAGGGGCTATTCTACCGTATATTATAAAAAAAGCAAGCGACAGGTTTTAAACAGTTTACGGTTTTGGTTTTTAGTGTTTCCGTTATAATTACTAGCATATGATAAGCAAATATAAGCACAAAAATATAACTTGGATAAACATAGAAAAACCCACCAAAAACGAAATAGTGGAAATCATCGAAGAATACAAAATACCTAAAATAGCCGGAGAAGAACTCCTCATAGAAACCTTAAAATCAAAGGTTGATTACTACGAAAAAGAAGATGTGATGTTTTTAGTTCTCCACTTCCCCTTTTTTGACCGACAAGAAAACATTATAGTGGAAAAAGAAATAGACTTTGTCATCGGAAAAAATTTTATACTAACAACACATTACAAAGAAATTGATCCGTTTAACAACTTCTCAAGAATATTCCAAGATGAGTCTGTGCTGGACACAAACAAAATTGGAGAAAATCCCGGCTTTGCATTATTTTTTATTCTAAAGCATCTATACAAAACGCTAGACAATGAATTAGACGATATTGGTGTAGATTTAATCAAAATAGAAAATGATATTTTCACCAGTAAGGAACGCGATGCTGTGAACAGTATTTCCTACGCCAACAGAAAAATTATCCGCTTTAAAAAAGCGCTAAGTTTCCACGGCGATATCATAAAATCAGTCGAGCCAATCGGCGCAGAAATGTTCGGCAGTGGATTTTCTTTTAACATGAGCATGATTTTAAGCGAGTACAATAAAGTAAACAGCACGATAGGTTGGTATAAAGAAATTCTAAATGATATGAGAAACACCAACGACACACTGCTCACCACCAAAACCAACGAGACAATGAAGACGCTCACAATCATGACTTTTGTGATGCTACCAATCGCTCTTATAACTCAAGTCTTTGGAATGAACACCAGCGAGGAAGTTGTTATTATCAAAAACCTTCCAGACTTCTTCTTGGTTATCGGGACGATGGTCGCAATCGGACTTGGATTGTTTATCTACTTCCGAGGCAAGAAATGGCTATAAATTACGAATTAGAAAACCCTAGAAAGGAAGTGGCAAACCAAAGATTTTACCTGTAAAATTAACTCATGCTCAAAATCTACAACACCCTAACCAAAAAAGAAGAAGAATTTGCGCCGATTAAATACGGCGAGGTTGGTATATATTCTTGCGGGCCGACGGTTTACGGCATGCCTCACATTGGGAACTACCGCGCTTTTGTTTTTGCCGACATCTTGCGAAGGTATTTTGAATTTGCAGGATTTAAAGTAAACCATGTCAGGAATATCACCGACGTAGACGACAAAACCATCCGCGATTCAAACGCCGCGGGTCAAACTCTCAAAGAATTCACAGAATTTTACACACAAGAATTTCACCGCGAATCAGAAAAATTAAATATCCTCGCTCCAACAACAGAATCCATCGCCACAGACCATATAAACGAAATGGTCGCGATGATAGAAACGCTTCTTGAAAAAGGCTTCGCTTACAAAGGCGCGGATGGAAGCGTTTATTTTGACATCGCCAAAAATCCAGAATACGGCAAACTCTCCGGGTTAGACAAAAACAAATCAGCAAATTCCCAAAGCCGAATCAAAAACGACGAATACGACAAAGAAAACGCGCAAGACTTCGCCCTTTGGAAAGCTTGGGACGAATCCGACGGCGATGTCTTTTGGTCTCCCGCAGGAGACGGGACAAGCGCAAGCCTCGGCAAAGGTCG
>CAZKOZ010000029.1:0-185 GCA_964554525.1 uncultured Candidatus Saccharibacteria bacterium
CTGAAACGAACTTAACTTAAGCACAGTATACATATTTGAGGAGGGGTGTCAAGAGATTAAACTTATACGAAAGGTTTGACAAAAACCAATAAAAAAGTAAACTATAGGGACTATTGCAAGATTGAGTTCTGGGCGCCAAGCAATTGTATTATAAGGGGGTTAATACAAAGTTTGCTTTGCTAAAA
>CAZKOZ010000029.1:195-7330 GCA_964554525.1 uncultured Candidatus Saccharibacteria bacterium
TGATGAAATAGCTGATCTTGGCGATAATCGTGTAAAAAAATATAATAAAACAAACTAGACTCAAGAAGATGAGGCGTGTGGGCTTCGTCATCTTTTTTGTTTTTATGTCTTTGGTTGCGGGCTAAAATAATATGTCGAAAACAAAAAGTAAAACTTTAGAGAAAAAATATTTCTCTAAATACAAGGAACCCTTGGTTCCAATGCCAAATCTTTTGGAGGCTCAAATCGAGTCTTACAAATGGTTGATAAAAGATGGTATCAAAGAAACTCTTAAAGAATTTTCTCCACTTCGAGATTATTCTGAAAAGAAGTTTGAGCTTTCTTTTGAGTCTTTTAGTATGGGAGAACCAAAGCACTCTCCTTTGTATGCGAAGGAGAATAAGTTGTCTTACGAAGCTTCTCTTAAGGTCCGCGTCAAACTTCTAAATAGAATGAACGGCTCAGTCAAAGAACAAGAAGTTTTCTTCAGCGACTTTCCTTTGATGACTAAACAGGGAACTTTTATAATAAACGGCGTTGAAAGAGTTATTGTGCCTCAACTTACCAGAAGTTCCGGAGTATTCTTCACAGAACTTGATGTTAAGGGTCACAAAAAATTCGGCGCCAAAATAATTCCAAATCGCGGTGTTTGGATTGAATTTGAAACAGACAAAGATAATCTTATTTTTGCCAGAATTGACAAGAAAAGAAAGTTTCCGGTTACAACTCTAATGAAAGTTTTAGGTCTCGATACAGATGACAAAATTCGAAAAGCTTTTAAGGGAAATGAAAATCACGAAAAGGTGATCAATGTTATCTTGGACAAAGACAGCGCAAAATCTCTTGAGGATGCCTATGTTGATATCTATAAAAAGATTCGCGACGGAGATATGGCAACCGCCGACAATGCCAGAGAATTTATCAACAATATTTTTGACAAAGAAAGATATGATTTTTCAGCTGTTGGGCGTCACAGATTCAACAGCCGCTTTGAAAAATCTATGGAAAAAGCAGATCTTGCAAGGCTTACTATCAATGCCGACGACATTGTTACCATTGTAAAAGAAATTTTTGATCTAAACTCAACCCCCGGATCAAAAGCTGACGATATTGACCACTTGGGTCGCCGACGTGTTCGCTATGTTGGTGAACTTTTGCAACAAAAATTCCGTGTCGGAATGACTCAAATTAAAAGAAATATTCAAGATAGAATGTCGACTATTGATGGAGATACTGCCACACCGGTTACCATCATCAATCAACGTCCGCTTCAGGCTCGCGTAAAAGAATTCTTCACAACAAACCAGCTTTCTCAGTTTATGGATCAAGAAAATGTTCTTTCAGAACTCGAACATTTGCGAACGCTTTCAGCCCTCGGTCCAGGAGGACTTACACGAGAGCGAGCAGGTCTTGAGGTTCGCGACGTGCACACATCTCACTATGGTCGCGTGTGTCCAATCCACACACCGGAAGGTCCAAACATTGGACTTGTTCTTCACCTTTCCACATATGCAAAATTAAATGAGTTTGGAGTGATAGAAACACCATACGCTAAGGTGAAAAATGGAAAAATAACTGATGAGATTGTTTATCTAAACGCTCTTGATGAAGAAAAATACAACATTGCTCACGCTGGAGTTGAAAGAGATGAGAAGGGTAATATAAAACCAAGTATGGTTGAAGCCAGAGTAAAAACTTCTCCCGGTATTGTTCCGAGAGAAGATATACACCTTATCGATATCGCAACCAACCAGGCTTTCTCTATTGGAACATCGATGATTCCTTTCTTGGAACACAATGATGCCAACCGAGCGCTCATGGGTTCAAACATGCAAAAGCAGGCAGTGCCTTGTGTTGCGCCAGAAGCTCCGTATGTGGCTACTGGAATGGAAGATTTGATTGCTCGAGATTCCGGAAGACTTATCTTGGCAGAAGAATCAGGTACAGTTTCTTACGTTGATTCAACAAAAGTTATTGTTGAAAATAATTCCGGCAAGAAGAACGAATATAATCTAATTCAATCTGTTAGGACAAACAAGTTTTCACTTATGAGACAACGTCCAGTTGCTAGCGTTGGCGACAAAGTAAAAAAAGGTGATGTTTTGGCAGATGCTCCGACAACTGTTAATGGACAAGTTTCTTTGGGTCAAAATGTGAAAGTTGCTTTCATGTCATGGAATGGAAGAAATTATGAAGACGCGATTATTCTTTCTCAAAAACTTGTAAAAAACAGCATTTTCTCAAGCATTTATGTTGAAGAGTTTACTTGTGTTGTGAGGGACACCAAGCTCGGACCAGAGGTTACCACAAGAGACATACCAAACGTCGGAGAAGCAAAACTGCAAAACTTGGATGAAGAAGGTATTGTCCGTGTTGGCGCTGAAGTTAGAGAAAATGATATTTTGGTTGGTAAAATTACTCCAAAAGGAGAAACAGAATTAACTCCGGAAGAAAGACTTCTACGTTCAATCTTTGCTGAAAAAGCTCGTGATGTAAAAGACACATCAATGCGTGTTGGTCACGGAAATGAAGGTAGGGTAATTTCAGTTAAAGTGTTCTCACGCGATAAAGGTCATCAGCTTGAATCAGGAATTATTAAAAAGGTTGTGGTTGAGGTGGCTCAACTTAGAAATATTTCTGTTGGAGACAAATTGGCTGGACGTCACGGTAACAAAGGTGTTATCTCGACGATTTTGCCAGAGGAAGAAATGCCTTATACAAAAGACGGAGAGCCTATTGACGTGATCCTGACACCGCTTGGTGTGCCAAGTCGTATGAACTTGGGACAGATTTTGGAACTTCACTTGGGGCTAGCCGCAAACACTCTTGGCTATCAAGCTATTGTTCCTTTGTTTGGTGGAGCGAAAGGTGACGAAATAAAGGCTGAACTGAAAAAAGCCAATCTTCCGGAAGATGGTCAGATAGAATTGTTTGACGGACAGACAGGAGAGCGCTTTGATCAAAAGATTGCAGTGGGGTATATGTACATGTTGAAACTTCACCACATGGTTGAAGATAAAGTTCACGCTCGCGCTATTGGACCATACTCACTTATCACTCAACAGCCTCTTGGCGGTAAAGCGCAATCCGGAGGTCAGAGATTTGGAGAAATGGAAGTTTGGGCTTTGGAAGGATACGGCGCCGCTCATGCGCTTAGAGAAATGTTGACCATTAAATCTGATGATATTTTGGGTCGATCATCGGCTTTTGATTCTATTATTAAGGGTGAAAAAATACAGGAGCCAAATATTCCGGCATCGTTTAAAGTGATGCTCAACTATCTGCGAGGACTGGCTCTTGATATCGACTTAAGTGAAAGTAAAAATTAGTCAAAACTAATATAAATTGTTATGAAAATTTTAGACGAAAAAAATTTCAACCAAATAATAATCAAACTTGCTTCTCCGGAGAGGGTTCGCGAGTGGTCTTAGGGTGAAGTTACCAAGCCGGAAACTATTAACTACAGAACAGGACGCTCAGAACGCGGAGGTCTTTTTGATGAAAAGATTTTTGGTCCGGAAAAAGATTATGAATGTTACTGTAAAAAATACCGCGGCATCAAGTACAAAGGAATTGTTTGTGAAAAATGCGGTGTTGAAATAACAAAATCAATCGTTAGAAGAGAAAGAATGGGGCATATTGACTTGGCTTCTCCTGTTGCTCATATTTGGTTTTTGCGCGGTGTTCCGTCTCGCATGAGTATCTTGCTCAATATTACTTTGACTGATCTTGAGAAGGTTGTTTACTTTGCTGGCTACATGATTCACAAAGTAAACCAAGATGAAAAACAGAGAATTCTCAAGGATTTGGAATCTGAATACAAGCAAAAAATAAAATCATCAAGCGACGACGAAACAAAAGAAAAGTTGAAAGAATTATTTACGAATACAAAAAGAGATTTATCCGACATTGAAGTGGGACGTGTTTTAAGTGAAATAGAATATCACCACTACGGAATTCGTTATTCTTCGGCTTTTGAAGCCTCTATTGGCGCAGAAGCTATCTACAACCTCTTTTCAAATCTTGATTTGGAAAAACTAAAAGAAGAAACAGAAAAGATGATCGAAAAGGCTAGCACGCTCGATAAGGTTAAACTTAAAAAGCGACTTGGATTGATCCGCTCAATGATTCATTCCGGAGTTCGTCCAGAGTGGATGTTTATTAAATCTTTGCCTGTGATTCCGCCAGGACTTCGTCCAATGGTTGCTTTGGAAGGTGGACGTCACGCAACTTCTGATGTTAACGACCTATACAGAAGGGTTATCAACAGAAACAGTCGTTTAAAGAAATTGATCGAAATAAATGCTCCGGATGTAATCCTTAGAAATGAAAAAAGAATCTTGCAGGAAGCTGTAGACGCTCTTATCGACAACTCTATAGCAAAATCTGACGCTGCAATGAACCAGTCTCAAAGAAGAGCGCTTAAATCTTTGTCTGACAATTTAAAGTCAAAACAAGGTTTGTTCCGACAAAATTTGCTTGGAAAAAGAGTAGACTACTCCGGACGTTCTGTTATTGTTGTCGGTCCGCAGCTTAAACTTAACCAATGTGGTTTGCCAAAGAAAATGGCATTGGAGCTTTTTAGACCTTTCGTTATCTCCAAGATTCTGCAAAGAGAACTGGCTTTCAATATCAGAGGAGCAAACAAGCTAATCGAAGAAGGTGTTCAAGAAGTTTGGGCGATTTTGGAAGAAGTTATTCAAGGAAAATATGTTTTGCTAAACCGCGCGCCGACTCTTCACCGTCTTGGTATTCAAGCCTTTAACCCAATTTTGATTGAAGGAAAGGCGATTCAAGTTCACCCGCTGGTTTGTTCGGCTTTCAATGCCGACTTCGACGGAGACCAAATGGCGGTTTATGTTCCGCTTGGCGAAGCAGCTCAAGCTGAAGCCAGAGATCTTATGGCGTCAAACAAAAACCTTTTGAAACCGCAAGACGGGAATCCAATCGTTAACCCGAAACAAGACATTGTGCTTGGTTGTTATTGGATGACAAAAGAAGTTTTGGGAGAAAAGGGTGAAGGAAAATATTTCGCCAGCCCGAATGAAGCGATGACAGCGTATGATTACGGACAAGTTTCTTTCCGCGCCAAAATAAAAGTTTTGCCAACGGATTCTCCTCGTTATGAAAAGTTTGAAGGCAAGATTTTTGAAACAACAGTTGGACGTCTTATGTTCAATTCATCTTTGCCAAAAGATTTTTCTTTCGTAAACGATGAAATGACTCAAAAAAGACTTTCTGTTCTTGTTGATGAAATAATCTATAAATATGGTGTTGATGAAACTCCAAAAGTTTTGGACAAAATCAAGGAGTTCGGATACAAATATTCGACCAAATCCGGCATTACTTGGGGAATCGATAATGTTATCGTTCCAAAAGAAAAAGAACAGATTGTTGCCGAGGCAAGGAAAGAAGAAGCCGAGGTTGTCAGCCAGTTTAACGATGGACTTCTTTCTGACGATGAAAGGTACTTGAAGGTTATTTCAATCTGGGAAGGAGCAAAATTAAAAATCCAACAAGCAATTCCTGCATCTATGGATAAAAATGGTCCAGCGGCAGACATGGTTAATTCTCAGGCTAGAGGATCTATGGGTCAGCTTGTACAGATGGCTGGTATGAAAGGTTTGATTACCAACACGACCGGTAAAACTCTTGATTTCCCAATCATTCCATCTTTCAAGGAAGGTCTTTCTCCTCTTGAATACTTTATTACAACTCACGGTTCACGAAAGGGTCTTGCCGACACCGCTTTGAAAACAGCTCAAGCCGGTTACCTAACCAGAAGACTTGTTGATGTGTCTCAAGATGTTGTTGTTACAGAAGAAGATTGTAAAACAAAAAATGGCAAAGTGATGACCAAAGAAAATATTTCCGGTCTTGAAATCCCTCTGTCAAAAAACATTATGGGTAGAACGCTTGCCGAAGATCTGAAAGATTTGGATGGAAATGTAATTTTCAAGAAAGGTCATATTGTTACAAAAGAAGAATCAAAACAAATTGAAAATCTTGGAATTAAAGAAGTTTTTGTTAGAACTCCTATTGCTTGCGAAACTATTCACGGTGTTTGTCAGGCTTGCTATGGTCTTGATTTGGGTAGAAATAGTCAGGTAAAACTTGGTGAGGCTGTTGGTATTATTGCTGCGCAAGCGATTGGTGAACCCGGAACACAGCTGACTCTTAGAACTTTCCATGCCGGAGGTGTGGCGGGAGGTTCTGATATCACTCAAGGTCTTCCTCGTGTTGAAGAAGTCTTTGAAAGAAGAAATCCTAAAAACCCGGCGGTTGTTTCTATGACAGACGGTCAGGTTTTAGAGATCAAGGGTGAGGGTAAAGAAAAAATCATAACAGTTCTCTCCGATACAAAAAATGACGGAGGATCAAATCAAATTGATTATATTGTTCCACTAAGAAGAACAACAACCGTTAAAAAAGGTGAGGTTGTGAAGAAAGGTCAATTGTTAACTGATGGTTCTGCGAAAGTTACGGAAGTTTTCAAATTTGGTGGCAAAGAAATGGCGGAAAATTACATCATTGATGAAATCAATAAGGTTTATGAACTTCAGGGCGCGCCTATTTCTAGAAAACACTTAGAGATTATTGTTAGACAAATGTTTTCAAGAAGAAAGGTTGTTGATGCTGGCGATACCACGTTTTCTCCTAACGATGTTATTGAAAATATTGAATTGATAGAAGAGAACCGAAGAACTGTTGCCGAAGGAGGCAAACCGGCAAAAGCCGAGATTGTTGTTGAGGGTATTTCTCAGGTTTCTCTTACAACAACCAGTTGGTTGTCTGCTGCGTCATTCCAAAACACAAATAGAGTTCTTATTGGGAACGCAATCAAAGGAGGTGTCGATAGTCTTAGAGGATTGAAAGAAAATGTTATCATTGGAAGATTGATTCCTGCCGGAACAGGTTTTCGCGGTGAATACAAAGACAAGGAAGAAAAGGTGGAAGAATCTGAAGAGTAAGTGTTCTTTTGAGGTATAACGCGTTTGGTGTTTTGTTTAACAAAACAATCTTTTATGTTTTCTCCAGTAGATCAAATTAAAGAGAGGTTAAATATAGTTGATGTAGTGTCAGCTTATGTAACTCTTTTGCCTGCTGGAAAAAACTATAAAGGCAAATCTCCATTCAAACAAGAAAAAACCCCATC
>CAZKOZ010000030.1:0-1112 GCA_964554525.1 uncultured Candidatus Saccharibacteria bacterium
ATCGGAATCGCCGACAACGCAGATATTTCTATTCTTGCTTGCCAAAAGCTTCGTCAAAAGATACTGGGCAGCGTTTGTGTCTTGATATTCATCAACATGAATATATTTCCATTTTTCTTGGTAGTGCTTTAAAACAGCGTCGTAATTTTCCAAAAGCCAGACTGTTTTAACAAGCAAATCATCAAAATCAAGAGACTTCTCCAAGAATTTTTTCGTCTCATATTTTTGCCAAACATTCACTATCGCCGCTTTGTTGGGATTATTTGATTTCTTGAAAAAATCTTCCGGCGAGACCATTACGTTTTTTTGCTTTGAGATTATTGATTGAAAAAATCTTGGTGTTAGTTGTTTAGGATCAAGGCCCAAATCTTTAATAGAATTTTTGATAAGAGAAATGCTGTCAGCGTCGTCCAAAATCACAAAGTGTCTGGGTATGCCGATTTTTTCTCCAAACTCGCGCAAGATTTTTACCCCTAAAGAGTGAAAGGTGCAAATCGTCGGACTTCCAGAGCCGGAGCCAAGAAGATGAAAAACCCTTTCGCGCATTTCTTTTGCCGCTTTGTTGGTGAAAGTTACCGCCAAAATATTTTCCGGAGAAACGCCTTCTTTTATCAGGTGAACAATGCGGTGTGTGATTGTTTTTGTCTTTCCAGCTCCAGCTCCGGCAACAATCAAAAGCGCCCCATCTTTGCACAAGACCGCTTCTTTTTGTCTTTCATTTAAACCTTTCAGGTATTCCATGAAATGGATAATAACACAAAAGCCCGTTTTGGCAGGCTTTTGGTTGTTTAAGGTCTTCTAAAGATTGATCTGTATCTAGTTTCAAGTTTTTTGATCTCAAAATTGAGATATCGTCCCTCTGGAGAATCTGATGGCAAATCTTTTATGTTTGAAGATATAATCTTAAGCTCTATCAATCGGCGAATTTCAGTGGCAACTTTTTCTTGGTCAACCGGATCTTTTCCGGAAAAGATTTTGCCTTCTTTGATGACATCTTTCCAATCATCTCGCAAAACCTTGTCCCACTTTCCAATACCAGCTACAGCAAAATCTTTGCTAACATCCAGTCTCTCAATCCCTCCCGAAGAATTGTAAACAAATTTGATTCTTCC
>CAZKOZ010000030.1:1122-7260 GCA_964554525.1 uncultured Candidatus Saccharibacteria bacterium
TCTTCTGCGTTAAATTGATAAACCGATCCGGATTCATTGCTTTCGATAAGTGCCCCCGCTTTCAAACCTTCGCTTTGAGTGGGTGGGGTGGCAATCTCTTTTTCTTGCAAAGAAGCTGCTTGTTCCTGTTTAATCTTTTCTAGTCTGCGAAGTGGATCTTCAGGGCGATTCTTTGTCGATTTAACTTCTTTGGCAGATTCTTCTACCGATTGCCCTGTTGAAATATTTTCTGTTTTTGAATTTCCATCTTTAAAAATATCTCCAAATCTTTTTACTAATTCAGCTTTGCGACCATCGGCATATTCTCTTAGGGCTTCGTATTCCTCAGTTCCGGGCGCAAATTGACCGGAAGCCAGTATTTTTTCAGCGCTGGCATAGCGTCCAAAAATGCGGTTAAATGATAATTCCATATTGCCACCACTAGATGACAGAGATTCTGAAACTTTGGCGTAATAATTTGGTTTCAAAAACTTGGTAATGGCATCTTGTCGCTCCAAAACAGGAATACTATTCCAATCAGCAGTTGTCGCTTGAGGGATGTATAGTTTTCCGTTTTTGAATCTGTCAAAAACAACTTCATAATTTCTTCCACCGGCTGAAACTGTTTTCCTGTCTAGCGTAGCCGCGCCGGTTTCTCTTGCAACAGAAGTCCTCTCACCATCTTTGGCAACAGTTCTTTGAACGGTTTCTTCCGGCTTGGCGTTTGCTGTGTCTGTTTCAAAATAAGTCATTCTCTGAGATCTTGGCGGCACTACCTCTTCATACTTTCCATCAAACGCTCCGCCTGTCTTTCCCGCAATTTCTTCTCTTAGTCCGGAAACATCATTTTCCAAAAATACTTCTTGGTTTGGTGTCAGGTTTGAATTTCCGGCATTTAAAATATTTCTCTTGGTTAAAAATTCTTCTATCAGATCACGATTGTTTGTTAAGGTTTTCACCGCAAATGAATCGGTTTTTGCCAAAAGGTTTGTATTTGCCAGATTTTCTGTCATGAAGTTTCGCGGATTTTTACGGAAATTTATAACATCATCAGAAACGGCTTTTTTTGTATCAATATCAATAATATTTCCATTTGAATCTTCTATGAATTTCCACTCGCCACGAATTGGCGGATAGCCGGTGCGCGAATCAAGTGCGTCTTCCAAGCCCGAAGCAAAGGGAGATTTAGATGAATTTATCAACCTTTCTTGGCGAGTAAAAACATCACCGGTATCTGTTGGCGTGTGCTCCCAACCGCGAGATAATCTGTTGTCCAAAGCGCGATCAAAATCAGGATTAGCTGGATCTGGGCGAGCCGGCGGAACATAATTTTCAGAAAAATTAGCGCTTCTATCTGCATCAAAGAAATTACCGCCAAATTTTTCTTGAAAGCCAACTTCCGGAGTAAATACATTCTTTGTGTTTCCAAGGTGGTCAGTGAATTGTACGGCGCCATTTTCACTAACACCGAACTTGGCGCCACGCATGATAACAGCGCTTTCGTTTTCTTCTCCCGGTTTATAAAATTTGCTTAAAAATTCTCGGTATTGCTCTGGAATATTTTCACCAAACTTGAGTTTTAGGGCTTTTTGCAAATCATCAATTCCGCCGATAGCACCTCGCCCACCAACCATGACAGATTCTGTGACGGGAGAATAAGTTTCTTCTGGAGTTAATGGAGAAATCCCTGATTCTTCTATGGGAGGCAAAGGAACGTCTTCCGAAGAAGTAACAACAGGAGTCGTTGCTGATCCTGACCACGGCCAGGCGTCTTTAACCTTGTCCCAAACTCCGGAGAAAAATCCCATTTCATGAAGATACTGAATTTTCTCCACCGCTTTCTCTTGTGCCCATCTGACTCCGTAACCGAGCATAAATCCACCAGCCGCGATTGCCGCGCCTTTCAGCGCCGCCTTTGTTTTTTCCGCGCTTTGATGTTTTGCCGCCAATTCATCGCCAACAAAATCTTTATACTTTTCAAAAACTTCTCCTTCTCGCGTTTTCTCTTCGGCAAAACCACCGTTCATTTGAACCAGAATTGCAGCGCGAGACATCAGCTCAGAAAGTTTATATTGATTTAAAGTCTGCTCTTTTGAAGAACCAAAATTAACGCGACCCGCACGAAGCAATTCTTCCGTAACAAAAAGTCTTGATTTGATTGCTTCCAAAGATCTTGTGGCGCGTTTTTCGTCACCGGCATTTTTCTCAAAATTATTTATTAGGCCTTCAAGTCTTTCGTGAACGGTTTTTGAAGACATCACATTTTTAACTCCAAGCTCTTTTACTTCTGCTCCATATCTTTTCTTCAATTCCTTTTCAGAAAATTCAAGATTTTTCTTTCGGTATGACATAAATCCTCCAACCGCCGCAGAGATTCCAAGCCCAACCCCGGCAAATGTTAAAGATTTTCCCAAAAATCTAGCTCCGTAACCGGCGCCGAAAAAGGCCAAAGCTTTTAATTTTTTATCAGCTTGTCCGCCCAAAAGTTTTTCAAAGAATTTCTTTGATTCATTTTCAATATCAGGATTTTGCATCAAATATTGCCCAAATTTCACTTGCCCATCCACGCCGGCAATCTTGGCAACAATCTCCATTTCTCTTTTTTGCCTGTCTTCGGGACTTTCACTTGGATTTTGTTTTGCGCCTTCTTCACCCATTGACTTGATAAGCGCTTCCTTTGCCATGTTATAGCTTACGCGCGCATCATGGTATTTCTTTCTTTCTGAGCTAGTGGCAGTATCTAGCGACCATTCATAAGGTATTTCCGCCAGCTGGCTTGATGCGTGATTAAAGTAATTTTTGGGTGTCTCATATTTTCCTTTGACACCTGTTGTTTCAATGTATTCAAAAACCGGTACCAGATTGCCTTTCGGACCTTGCACATATTTTAACTCGGGAGCATCACCCAAATATGAAGTCAAAACTTTTATATCCTCACGATAATCTTGAAGCCCACCTTCTTTAGATTCTTTAATCATCTTTTCGCGAAGAGCAATTTGCGACCAACCCTTCTTCATTCCAGCGCCGATTTTTTTGAAAAATCCTTTGGTGTTTTTTATATTTTCTTCATTTTGAGCTTTTGATTTTAATTCAGCATCCAAATAAACTTTCTGCTCAAGTTTTGAAAGCAAGTAAATTTGTTTGTCGGGTGAAAGCTGGAAAAATTCCGGAGAAGTTTTGATCATCTCCTTTTCTGTCATGCCAAACTCTTGCAGTTTTTGGTGAACGCGGTCATCCGCAAGCCCAAAATCTTCGCGATTCTTTTCCAAATCATCCTTTGCCAGCCTCTCAATGATTTTTTGCTTGTCACCACCAGAAGGCAAACCTCTTTGTCTTGCAACTTCTATCAGGGTTTCTTTGTCAAAATTTTCATAAGCTGATTCAAGAGCAGAAGAGAAATTCTGTCTTTCTCTTAGAGCTTCAGTAGAAGCTCTTTCGTTTTTTAGAAATTCTTTGGCGCCGGAAGACACACCCCTTAAAAGAGTTTCTGGGGGTTGGGTTGTTTGTTCATTTTTTTGGACGGCATCCGACGCGTCTTCTTCTGCTTTTGTTTCTTCTTTAGGTAATCCGGTCTCATTGGATTCTTTTCTTCTTTTGTACTCAGCTTCAACGGCTTCCTTGTTGTCTAAAACAAATTGAGCATCTTCCGGAGAAAGAGATATATTGCCATCTTCTCCCACCAAGTGGTAAATACGTTCAACAAATTCTGGAATTGATTCTTCTTTTGGATTAGCCACTCCTGTCTCCGCGCTTGGCGCTTCAGAGGTGCTAGCTTCCAGTGGATCGACAACGACTGGCAACGCATTTTCCGGCTCAGTCAATACTTCATTTTTCTGCTCTTTTTCATTCCTTGTTTTTTTATCTAAAATTTCATGAATTTCATCATCTTTCAAATTTTTTATCTCTTCGTCAGAGTAACCAAGGGAATACATTGATTGCTTTGCATACAACCATTTCAACTCTTCTTCCTTTGTTTTCAACTTTTCATCTATTCCATTGGCAACTTTGGCTGCTGGAGAATCAGGATTTTTTATAGCTACTTCAAAATACTTACTCAGATCTTTTTTTAGTGTGCTGATGTCTCTTTTTGTCTCTGAGATTCTCAAAATTATATTCTCTTTAGTTGCCCTTACTCTTGGAAAATCATATCGAGACAAAACCTCTTCCGGAGAAATTCTACGCCGAGATACAACAACCTCGGCGCTCGCTCCGCCATCGATCACAATTTCGGTGTTGCTGACTCCCACCACTGGTTTCTCAGGCTTATTCTCTTGCTTGGGTTCTTCTTCGATTTTTGGCGCAGGAGCTTCGACTTCTTTTAATACTTCTGCCCCCGAAGCCGCTTCTGCGACACTGTCTTCCGGTAAAACATTGGTCGCTTCTTTTTGAGAAATCGGCGCGGCCGATATTTCTGTTTTGTTTTCTCTTGCCAAACGTGCTCGCTTGCCGGCGATCCAATCTTCTGGAGACATGTTTTTATTAACAGCAAATTTTCTATCTTTAGCATCCATAACCCAATTGATTTGATTTTCTGAATAACCAAGTCTCTGTAAAGCAGATTTTTGCTCTGGATTTATTTTAAATTCTTTATCTTCTATATTTACTTTTTCTTCAGTCCTGGAAACATTGATGGCTGGACCTTTTGGTTGTCCCGTAGATGAACCATGTTCAACCCACTCATTAGCGGAAGCATTTGTTTTGACGCTTTCAACTAGCGCAGGTTCTCCACTATCTTTTTTGGTCAATTCTTCGAGCTCATCCTCAATACTTGTAAGCCTTTTATCCAAAGCATCTATAAATTTATTAACATCAGATAGAGACCACCCTTCAGGGTTGTCGGGTCTTTTTTCTTTAGGTTCGTATCCTAATAATCCGGCATCAGAAAGTAGATGCTCTCTAAGATATGCCATCTTTTCATTTTCTCGTCTAGCTTCTCGTAAGTCTGCCTTTAAAGCGCGAATTCTTTTTTCCACACTGACAGATTTTCTTTCGTTATTTTTACCCTTTGGACTATAACCCTCCCTCTGTCCGCGATATATGCCCTTGCCTGACTTTTTAGGCTTTCTTGATTCGCGCCCTTCTATCTCTTCAATTCTTTTGTTTCGAAGAGAGTCCGTCGCCTTGCCACGGTGTTCAGCTTGCTGTTGCCTCATTTGCGTAATTAAATCGGGTTTTCCTAACATGCCAACATTATATATCAAATTTTGACAAAAATGATACGTTTCAGTTTATCCACAAATCGGTTGACTCAAAATTTTTAGTAGGCTACCATTTAGAGGCATGTTGATCAACTGAAGTGACAGCCAATCTTTTATGCCGACAATGTCGGTTAAATAAAGGGTTTTACGGAAACACCCTCAACAGTAATCAAAAAGGCTTATAAAAAATCAAACACAAGACTCAGAACCCTCTAGTAAAAACAACTTTCAAGGGCGAGTGTCAAATAGCTTTAAAAAACGGCTTTTTATCGGAAAGGCTTCTTTGTCTTTGCTCTTGGTTTCATCTTTTGTTGTTTTACCAATAGCCAGATCTGAAGGATCTGAATCTATCCTCAAGTCAAAATCATCAGAACAGAACTCTCAAAACCTTAAATTACTAAGACCTACGCCGGCAAATGTCTACGATGGAGCAACAGGAGGCGGTGAAATAACCACAGAAGATAACGCTCTTTTGGCAAGCGGAAATCCGTCATCACAAAATAGCGAAGACAAGCCGAGAGTTGTCAAATCCGGAGCTGAGGCTATCAGCGTGTATGTTGTCCGACAAGGAGACACGCTTTCTCAGATTGCAGAAATGTTTGGCGTTAAGGTCAGCACGATAAGAGGGTTCAACAACATCAGAAAAGATACTGACCTGCGAGCCGGACAAGAGCTTTTGATTCTGCCTATTGATGGGGTGGCTTACAAAGTGGAAAAAAATGACACATTATCTAGTGTCGCCAAAAAATTCAAAAGCGATGAAATAGACATAGCACTCTTTAATGATCTTCCAGAAGATGGCAAGCTAACAGTTGGAGCAGAAATTATTATTCCAAACGCTGAACCATTGCCAACGCCAGAGGAACCGAAAAAACCAACGACTTCTTCTGGATCAACTAAACCTCCGGCATCTACCGGTTCTACGGGCTCAGGTTACCCTGCCGGATTCTTCACTCACCCC
>CAZKOZ010000031.1:0-235 GCA_964554525.1 uncultured Candidatus Saccharibacteria bacterium
TTATTATTCAGCTTCAACACAATTTCCAACCCAAATTGGAACACGCGGTCTTTATTTAAGATTCACCGAAATCAGACCAAACTCCAAATGGACAATCCAAATTCCAAATACAAGAAGTGCAAGCTACGGTGCGGCTTTGGGCGCGTATAAATCAACCGAGGCCAGCAAGGATGTTGTAATTTCCGGAGCGCGCTCAACACCCGAACAAATAAACGCCCAAGAAGCCGCAGTTGCC
>CAZKOZ010000031.1:266-7238 GCA_964554525.1 uncultured Candidatus Saccharibacteria bacterium
GCGCCTTTTTCCGGCATAGTTTCTGAAATACATAAAAATAAAGGTGAGGTTGCGTCGGGCGCTATCGTTTCTCTTGTCTCAGACAACCTTTACCAAATAGTTGTTAATATTCCGGAAATTGATATTGCAAATATAAATGCCGGAGATGATGTCGAGGTTCGTTTTGATGCCTACGACGACGCTGTTTTCGAAGCCAAAGTTTCTTTTGTTTCTCCGATAGCTGTTACCACAAACGGAGTCGCAACTTTTAAAACAACGATTTTATTTAGCGAGGCTGATGAAAGGATAAAAGCCGGACTTTCCGCCGATGTAAAAATACTTGCGGAAGAAAAAGAAAATGTTTTATCAGTGCCAAGCAGAGCTGTGATTGAAGAATTCGGCAAAAGATTTGTGCGTGTGATGGAAGGCGAAACCTCTTACCGACGCATACCTGTAACAATCGGACTTCGCGGCGGTGGCATGACTGAAATAATCGGAGGGTTGGAAGGCGGCGAAAAAATTATCACTTTCGCAAACTCCGCCACAATATCTTCACTAACTGATCTTGGCGAATAAAAATATGGCGCTTTTTGAAATTAAAAACCTAAAAAAGACATACGCCGGTGAAGATGGTGGCACGGCGGTGCTCCATGGTCTTGATTTCAAGATTGATAAAGGAGAATTTGTCGCTATTATGGGTCCATCCGGATCAGGAAAATCTACTTTGCTTCACATACTTGGGTTTTTAGACGGCCACACAAGTGGAGAATATAAATTCAATGGCAAAAGATACGAAGACTACTCCGAAGAAGAAATCGCCCAAACAAGAAATAAAGAAATGGGATTTGTCTTTCAACAATTCAATCTTTTACCAAGACAAAGTGTTTACGAAAATGTAAAACTCCCTCTTATGTATTCTGATGTGCCGGAAAAAGATTGGGACAAAAGAATAAAAGAAGTTATTGAAATTGTCGGCCTTTCTCATCGGTCGGAATTTCCAACATCAAAACTTTCCGGCGGCGAAAAACAAAGAACGGCAATCGCCCGCGCGTTAGTAAACAATCCAAACGTTATCTTCGCCGACGAGCCAACAGGAAATCTTGATTCCAAATCCGGACAAGCCGTCATGGAAACTTTGCAAAAACTCCATGATGATTTTGGACATACGATAATTCTCATCACTCACGAAACATTTACCGCCGAACACGCCGAGCGTATTATTCACATCAAAGACGGAATGATTGAAAAAGATTTTGTTATAGACAAACGCCGAGACGCCAAAGTTTCTTTTTCAAAATAATTTATTTATGAATTTTAAACACACAATTTTAACCGCTCTTAATGCCATCTTGGTTCACAAATCGCGATCGATTTTAACTGTGCTTGGAATTGTTATCGGCGTCTCGGCGATTATCGTGGTCATGTCTTTGGGGCAAGGCGCGCAGTCGCTTATTTTAGGACAAATAAGCGGAATGGGTCCGGAAACGGTTATGGTGCAACCGGGCACCGGAGGATTCAGCGTTGATACATTTTACTCACGTTCATTGACACCTCGCGACCTGGAAGCCCTGGAAAGAAGAAGCAATGTTCCAAACCTTGTCTCTGCCGCGCCACAGGTAATGGTGCCGGGAATAATAGAATACCAAGGCGAGCGATATCGTCCGATGATTATAGGTGGAAATCCGGAACTATACGCGGAAATTTATGATATTTCGCTTGGCGATGGTGATTTTTTCTATGACAGCGATGTGAGACAAAACGCGCGTGTTGCGGTTATTGGTTTTGACTTGGCGGAAGAACTTTTTGGAGGGTCGCAAGCAGTTGGCAGAACTATTCGCATAGAAAATCGTCCTTTTCGTATTGTTGGAGTATTTCAAGAAAAAGGCGCAGTCTTTGGTTTTGATTTGGATCAACTCGCTATCATTCCTTGGACTACGGCTCAAATGTTAACCGGAGATAATTTTTTTAATGAGATAATTATTCGCGCTGATTCTGTAGAGAATGTAGACAAAATGGTTTTTGACATACGCGCAACACTACGCGATACGCACAACCTCGGACCCGGCGAAGAAGATGACTTCAATATAGAAACTCAAGAAAATCTTATCGGTCAAATTCAATCAATCGTCGCCATCCTGACAGCATTTCTCGGCGCTGTTGTGGCAATCTCGCTTGTCGTTGGCGGTATCGGCATTATGAACATTATGCTTGTTTCTGTGACAGAGAGAACAAAAGAAATCGGACTTCGCAAAGCGCTTGGCGCCAGAAGGCAAGATATTTTACGACAATTTTTAATTGAAGCTGTAACCTTAACATCTATTGGTGGATTGATCGGTATCGTAATCGGCGCGCTTATTTCATACGGAGCGTCTATTGTTCTTGCCTCATTTGTCGATCCAAATTGGACATTCGCCTTCCCTATTAGCGCGGCGATTTTGGGTGTCGGAGTATCTGCCGGCGTTGGACTTATTTTCGGCACATACCCGGCCAACGAAGCCGCCAAGAAAAGCCCAATTGAAGCTTTGAGATATGAGTAGTAAGAATTCCAGAAGCTAATCATGAAATTGTTAAAATCCCTTGCCAAACAGCAAGAAAAGCGTCGCGATCATATCGCGACGCTTTGTTTTTTAATAAAATCAATATTTGTCATCTTTCTAAAAACACCCTCGCCAATTGAACATCAAAATACGAAGTGTTTGCATTGCATTTACTTTTTACGGGCGACAAGTTAAGTTCGCCGGTTTTATCATACAGACTTTGAAAAGTGGACAGGATATCTTTAAACTTTTTGCCTTTTGGCTTTAGATATAGCACTTTATCTTTCTCAATCTTCCCTTCCATAACTAATTTCTCAATATGAGAAAGCACAGTTTCTTTTGTTAAACCTCTCTCCACGGCAATATCATCAATAGTTTTTTCTTCTAAAAGTAGCGCTTTTGTTTTTTCAAAAGTGCTGGTTTTTTCTTCTTCTTTTTCGCGAGCTTTTAAATCTATTTTAGCGATAGAGCCACCGCACCTAACAATAAAATCTTCGTGAGATTTTTTGATCTCTTCATCTTTCTTTTTATTTAAGTAATCTAAAATCTGTTCCGACCTACTGCGGAATTTCTTATCCGCTTCAATAATTTTAGGATGAACCATTAAAGCCTGCGCATTAAAGCCCAGAAGCTTTAGCCCGTCCAGTGTCCTCACGCGAGAAAGCGCCACATATCCCTGCCCATACTCAAAAGCCCGCCCTAAATCCATCTCAGCGGCGTCCAAGGACATTCCCTGGCTTTTGTGGATGGTGATAGCCCAAGCCAACCTAAGCGGTACTTGGGTAATAGAAGCTAAAATCTTGTCGCCATCTTCGATACTCCAAGACACCGGCTCGATAATCAATTCTTTGCCTTGGTTTGTCACAATAATCGGATAACCGGTTTCTTTTTCAAAATCAATTACCTCGCCAAGAGTTCCGTTTACGTATCCAATATCAAAATTATTTTTGGTACACATGACAACCGCTCCAACTTTCAAACACAAATTTTCCGGAGACAAGCAACTCTCTTTCAAACGCTCCACATGATTCCCTTTTCCTTTTGAGTTCATTTCATAATATTCTTCAATTGATTCAAGTTTTGCCAACTCTTCTTCATTTATTTTATCCACGTCGGCGTTGTGAGTGTAGAGCTTCGTCGCTTTTATCACATCTTCAAAAGACACATCAAGTCTGTCGCGGAGTTCTTCAAATTCTTCTTCCACATCTCCGCTTCTAATTCGATTTAAAATACTTAAAAGCGCGTCGTCTTCTTGGCGATGTTGCTCGGTGATGTATGTGGTTATCGGGTTTAACTCTTTCCAAGAAGCGGACTCAAAAGCGAATTTTGTTTCTTCACCTCTTTTTGTTATTGGCGGTAACTGAAAAAAATCTCCAACCAAAACAACTTGCATTCCGCCAAAAGGTAAATTATTTCTGCGAAAACCTTTACAGATTTTGTTAACGGAATCCAAAGCATCGGCAGAGAGCATCGAAATTTCATCAATAATTAAAACTTTTGTCTTCTCAAATCTTTTCCAAAGATATTTTTTGCTTTCAAGTTCATCGACTTCTTGATCAGAAATTTTTTGCTTTACGCCAAGACCCGACCAAGAGTGAATAGTCACGCCACCAATGTGTGTCGAAGCAATACCTGTGGAAGCGGTAATAGCCACGGGGATGTCATGTTCTTTTAAATACTGCGTGTATTGATTCAAAACATATGTTTTACCAGCACCAGGCGCTCCGGTTAAAAAAACGTTTGCACCAGTTTGAAGAATTTTTAGAGCGTTTGATTGTTGCATGGTGGAATAATTTTACCATGAAAAACAAGAACGCCGACCCTGTGGGGGTCGGCGCGCTGTATTGTGAGGTGAGTTGTCGAACACAACCCTATCCTAACTGAACCAGCATCCAGTCAAAACGAGGCCCCGTTTCCTGTGGTTCGAGGGATGGGTTCGGACGATTGTAGGGTATCGCACGTCCCCCAGACAGGACCAGTGCCCAACCCTCTGACTTATCGAAACGAAGTTGTCTCCAGCGCCCCCACTCGTCAAACCAGAATAGGGAGTTTGACCTCCTTGCCACCTTTCCAAAAGGAATGATGAAGTTGGAGTAACCAAAACCCTTGTTTAAGGGGTTGATAATTGACACCCCGTCATTGGTCACACTGATCTCGACTTGGTGGGTTGTGAGTCTGTGAGGATCTGTGGAAATTGTTTTCCTCAGATGACCGAACTTGCTACCGGGTCTCCTGCTTCCTTTGCAAAAGACCATTGAACCGTTCCTACTCGCAAGCTTTCGCAATGTTCCAGCGAAGCTTCCTGCGTTTGACTTGTTAAGAACTATCTTCCTCATTTTCTTTGAGCTTTGGTTGTTCCAGTGTTTCGGCGTAAATTATATCAAATATAAACTTTTTGTCAATCACACAAAAAACCCTGTTTTTAAGGGCTTTTTTGTAGGAGTCTTATCTTTTTCACCAATGCAAAAGCTGTCGCTTTTTTAGAAACCCACGGTTTCTAACGCTCGCTTCGCTCACTGTTTTCCTCCACGGGGAAACACCTGTTTCCCCGACCCCCTTCGGAAGCAGTGGTCAAAAAGAGAAAAGCCCCTAACGGGGCTTTTGCTATCTTTTTGACCACTGCTTCCTCTTTCTCGCAGCTTGAGCCAAACCGGCTTTTCTTCGCTCTTTTGAACGAGGATCTCTTTTTAGGAAACCAAGTTTTTTCATCGGACTTCGCAGAGATTCATCGGTCTTTACGAGAGCGCGAGTGATTCCGTGACGAATAGCATCAGCTTGTCCGTTTATACCACCACCAGAAACCCGAATAGACACAGAAAAATTCTTTGCTTCTTCTTGATTATCAAAAGGATCAGTTATTACTTTTCGCAAAGCATCGGTTGGAAAGTACTCATTCAAAGACTTGTCGTTTACAACAAAAGACATCTTTGATGCAGGAGTAATCCGAACACGCGCCGTACTTGTTTTACGTCGTCCAACCGCCTCTATGTATTTTTCTTTTGTCTTTGTTGTCATTTTATTCGTTTGTAATTAAATTCTTCATTAGTCTTGGTCGAAGCTTGTTTGCCGGAAGCATGCCATAAACTGCGTATTTGATAACCTCTCCGTAACCTTTCTTTTCTATCAATCTTTTCAAAGATTCAAACTTCAGTCCTCCAGGATAACCGGAATATCTTTCATATTCTTTTTCTTCCAGTTTTTTTGGATCAATTGAAAGCTTTGACGCATTTAAAACAACGACTGTATTATCAGCAACTTTGTGCTTTTCAAAATCCGGAGTATTTTTACCCATAAGAATAGTCGCGATTTCGCTCGCTATTCTTCCGATTTTTTTATTTTCTGCGTCAATTTTATATTCCATAAAAATCAAAATTATTTAACAAATTCAATCAGTGCCATTTTCGCTCCATCTGATTTTCTATTTGGTAATTTCATAATTCTAGTATAACCACCAGAAACATCGGCAAATTTGGGCGCGATTTCTTCGATCAATTTTTTAGTTTCTGGAGCGCGGTTCATAAGTCGAGACATTATAACTCTTCGACTGGAGACATCGTTATTTTTTGCGCGAGTGACTAACTTTTCGATCATTGGACGCAACTCTTTAGCCTTTGCTTCTGTTGTTTTAATCCTGTCATGCACAATAAGAGAAAGCGCCAAGGATTTCAAAAGGGCGTTTCTAACGTTTGTCTTTCTTCCGAATTTTCTGTTGTGGTTGTGATGTCTCATACGTTATAATTAGATTATTCGACTACTTTAGCAGAATTCCAAAATTACTCAAGGCTCTTTTAATTTCTTGAATTCCCTTCTCTCCCATGCCTTCCAAATCCAAAAGATCGGCTTCTGTCTTTCGAGCAATGCCTCCGACAGTACGAATCTTTGAATTTACCAAAGAGTTAAGAGTTCTTGTTGAAAGATTAAGATCCTCGATGCGAGTTTTCATAATTTCTTTTTCTTCCTCGCCCATTTCTTTAGTTGCCTCTCTTACTTCTTCGACTTCTTTTTCGACAGCCTCGATAATTTCTTCCGGTTTTTCGTCCAAACCTTTAAAATCATGAATAGCCTGAAGTTGGACAATCATTATCTCAACCGCTTTTTCTACAGCTTCTCGAGGTTTGTATGTTCCATCTGTTTCAACAGATATTGAAAGTCTATTAAAGTTTGTACTATCTCCAACACGCATATTTTCAACATCATATGCGACACGTCTGATGGGTGTGAAAATAGCATCCAAAGCAATGTGACCTATTTCCATTTTTTCTTTTTGAATATCTTCTTTTGAGACATAGCCAAGACCTTTTTGTACAGTCATCTCAATTTCAAAATTTATTTTTCCGGTAACCTCACAAATGTATTGCTCTGGTGATAAAATCTCCATCTGACCAGAAGTAGAAATATCTGATGCAAAAACCTCCTTAGGACCCTTAACTTTTAGCTCTATTGTTTGAGGCTCGTC
>CAZKOZ010000032.1:0-590 GCA_964554525.1 uncultured Candidatus Saccharibacteria bacterium
ATCAGTTAGCAACAAATGCTGGTATTTATCTAGAGCCAGGTTTTGGGGTTTCTCTTGTTCAATCTGTTGATTTAACAGGCGATGGAATCCCAGAATGTATTTTTTCAGGAAACGGGGGAAATAGTGGAATGGCTTTTATTTTGCGTAACAGCACAATCGTTAATCAAAAAGATCAAAATAATATCATTAACCCAGTTCAGTTACTCAGTGTTGGTAGGGTAATGTTTTCGGTGGGGTATGATATGTTGCCTCAACACAATGGATATTACACAATCTCTAAATCTCTTAATGATGATAGCGGTTCTTATTCTTGTAGTGAAAACGGGGTCAATGTTTATACATGGAATAATACAACAAATCTTTTTGAATGGAATCAAGGCTTAACCTTATCTTATACAAATTCTTTGTGTAACTAAAATCCTGTTTGTAGTCGCTTAACCTCTACTAAAAACAAAAAACCACCCAAGGGTGGTTTTTTGTTTTTAGTTAAGATCTTTTGACGCTTAAAATATAGCGTTAATAAAATAGAATGGTTTTGGCTATATTTTTCTGCGTCTTGAACTTTTGTTACTTTTGCTTCAAGGCAAAAG
>CAZKOZ010000032.1:600-7200 GCA_964554525.1 uncultured Candidatus Saccharibacteria bacterium
ACAAAAACCCGCCAATGGCGGGTTTTTGTTATGTTTGAATTATCTTCCTTCAAGGGAAAAGAAAAATAGAGAGTTATCCACACTTTTCCACAAAAGACATTTGTCCTTTATGTCCTTTATGAATATAATGTAAATGTTCGATGATTTAGAAGAACTTAGATATACAAGGTAGCCACCTTACTGGCCCATAAAACAAAAAGTATCATCATCACTTCCAAGGACTCGAACGGACAAAAGCCTGATTACAATTCATTTCAGGGGGAATGAATAAAAGACAATTAAATACAATCTGGTCGACGGACCATAAACGTAGATTTGTACATTTGAAGTGATTTTGTTCTTTCCTCGACGTTAATTCGTCAATTTTTATAGCCGTATAGGCGACAATATGAAGAAGACCCGGACCCATTAAGTCTGGGTCTTGTTGTTTTGGGTAGGAGTTTTTTGATTAAAGAGTTTTCAATACAAAAAGCTCAAGATCAGTCGCCAAATCTTCCCCGCGGCGATCATCATGATAAAGAAAAACAAGATTTTGCAATGCTTTTTTTAAATCCTTAACATCCCAGACCCTTGAAGCAGACATCGCTTTTTTAAATACGAATGGATTAAGTCCTGTTTTTTTAATCTCATCAGCTGTTCCCTTTTTATCTTTCGCTAAAATAAGGCTTTTGATTGACCAAATTAAAATATTGGCAACATCCATCGCTGGAACACCGGCCCTCAAAGCCTTTTGGATCAAAACCCATGCCCCCTTTTTATCCCTCTTTGAAAAAGAGTCTGTTACGGAAAAGATGTTGAATTTCTGTTCTTTTTTCTCTGTTTCGGGAAAAAACTGAATATTTTTAACCTTTTTTTCTATTGGCTTTAAATCCGTTTTTGTTAAGCTTGTTTCAAGAAAAAAGAAAACATTTTCCGATGCCTCAATTTCTTTGATTTTTTTGAAAATCGCCGCGCGAGCCAAGCCGTCTTCCAAAACAGAATTTAAGACAATTGCGTATTTTGCGCCAAAAAGACTTTGGCTTTCTATGTAACTTTCAAATTCCGGCAGAGAAAAATTGGTTTCATCAAAAGTTATGATCTCATATTCAGAAAAGCGCTTGAGATCCGACTCAAACGCTTTCTTTCTTTTTTCAAAGTTTTTACCGGAATAAATGTATAACATCTTTATCTAAAGCCATGACCTGACTTTGCTTTTATATTCTTTGTAAATCTCACCGTGACGCTTTTCCAAGATTTCTTCTTCTTTCTTCAAAAAGTAAAAATGAACGATCAGACCAGAAATAGCAGCTGTGATTATGATAAATGGCGTGTTTAGGATAATACCAAGACCAATAAGCAACAAGCTTAGCCCCAAATATTTCGGATTACGCGTATATTTGTAAGGTCCACGACTGATATCGTCTATACTGCAAACGTTATTTGCTTTTCGTTGTCGAGAATAATCATCGCCGTGCTTTTCGGCAAGGTATATCACGGCAGTTCCAAGAACAATGAGTGCCAGGCCGATATATTGATTCATTGGCTCACTGAAAATTTTCATCGGAAAGAAAATATCCAAAAGAACTCCGACAAAAAGCCCAATGGCAAAAACCGATATTGAATGAGAGCTAACATGTGAGACACTATCTTTCATAATGTTTCTATTATATCAAAATTTTAAAAATCAATACATAACGGAAAAGAAAGAGGTATTATTTCAACTCCCCCCAATTATTGCCAATCACATAATTAACCTTAAGCGGCACTTCCGGCTTGTAGCTTATAAAAGAATTTTCCAAAACATGCTCCATAATATCTTCTATGGCCGGCGCAACCTTTTCCACTATTTTCTCGTCAATTTCATATATCAGCTCGTCGTGAATTTGAAGTATCGGAAAAACTTTCTCACCCCATCCTTCTTTTTCTATTCGCTCATCTATCATCTTCATTGCCAGTTTTATAATGTCAGACTGCGTTCCCTGTATTGGCGCGTTGATTGCCATTCTTTCCGCCATCGCTTTTATAAAAGGAACTCGCGAATTTATCCCACCAAAATACCTGCGACGTTTGAAAAGCGTTTCCGTATAGCCAAACTCGCGGACAAAATTTTTCGTCTCTTCCAAATAATTTTTGATGGAGGCAAAGTTTTCAAAATATTCATCGTAGAACTTTTGCGCCTCGTCTTTTGTCCCGCCGATATTTTTCTTTAAAGCCAAAACTCCCATGCCGTAAAGAATTCCGAAGTTAATGATTTTTGCCATGCGTCGCATCTCGCTTGTGACTTCATTTTCGGCAACACCGAAAACTTTTGATGCCACCGCCGCGTGAATATCTTTACCTTCTTTGAAAGCGTTGATCATATATTGATCGCCGGCAAACATCGCCGCAATACGAAGCTCAATTTGAGAGTAGTCAAAAGAAGTCAGCTTAAATCCGGAGGTCGCCACAAAAGCATTTCTCACGGCCTTGCCCAAGTCAGTCCTTATCGGAATGTTTTGCAAGTTTGGATTGTTTGAAGAAAACCTTCCTGTCGAAGTACCATGTTGTAAAAACTCAGCATGAAGCCTGCCGTCACTCGCCACCATATCCGGCAAAATATCAATATATGTTGAAAGCAGTTTTTGAAGCTCGCGAAAATCAATTATTTTTTGAATAATTGCATGCTCGCTTAAAAGTTTTTCCAGGGTTGAAATGTCTGTCGAATACCCTCCGGCGGCGGATTTTTTGATACCTTTTGTCGGCAGGGCAAGTTTTGTGGAAAGAATTTCTGAAAGCTGTTTTGGTGATTTTATATTAAATTCCTCGCCGACAAGAGCGTAGATTTCTCCTTCGATGGTCGCCAAACTTTTATGATAACTTTGGCTTAAATCTTTCAAATATTTCACATCAAGCAAAACACCTCGCTCCTCCATTTTTTTCACAATTGGAATTATCGGCGCTTCAATTTCTTCATAAACTTTTTCCAAACCTTTTTTCTTCACCTCTTTCCAAATAACTTTTTTTGCTTCTTCAAAATCGCGCGTCTTGGCAAAATTCAAAATGTCGTCCGACTTCGGATTTGTTTTTTCCGAATCCGTGAGCCAAAGCGCGATGGAAACCTTGCGAAGTTCTTCGGGAGAAATTTCTTGCTCTTCCACATCCCCTTCCTCCTCTTGGGCTGCGATATTTCCACTGCCGATAATCTTTTTAAATCTTGCAATCAAGCTCTTAAACTCAAATTCAGAAAAAACTTTTTCTACATTTTGCTCCGAAATATTTTCCATCCAAGTTTTTTCAGACAAAGAAAAATCCACCGGCACATCACGCTTTATGGTCGCCAATGTTTTTGAAAATTCCGCTTCTTCTTCGCCCTCTTCCAAAAGTCCGATAATCCTGTCGGTGATGCCAACTTTTTTGAAAGCTTCTTTGTCTTTTTTGAGATTTTTGTAAATTTCGGAAATACTGCCAAAACTTGTGATAAGTGTCGTGGCTGTCTTTTCTCCAATTCCGGCAATGCCAGGAATATTGTCAGATGGATCACCTCGCAAACCTTTGTAGTCAGAAATAAATTTTGGCTTAAAACCAAAGCGTGACACAACAGTTTTTTCATCATATAAAACAGTGTCGGTCAGCCCTCTTTTTAAAGTAAAAACTTGCACGCGTTTGCCGTCCACCAGAGAGAGAGTATCCATATCTCCGGACGCGATGATGATTTCATTTTCTTTGTCCTTTTTCAAAATCTCGGCAATAGTGCCAAGCAAATCATCCGCCTCAAATCCGGCTTTTTCATAATACGGGATTCCAAAAGCATCCATGATGGCGCGAGATTTTACAATCTGCTCAATCAATTCATCGTCGCCCTTTTTGCGAGTCGCTTTGTATGTCGGCGCCGCTTCGTGACGAAAAGTTCCGCCGGGCATATCGTAACAAGCGATAATGTAGTCAGGTTCCAAGTTTTGAGCGATGGACAAAATCATGCTTGATAGCCCATAAAGCGCGCCCGTTGGCTCACCTCCCGAAGTGGCAAAATCCGGCAAGGCGTGATAAGCGCGGTGGATAATCGCGTGAGTATCAAGCAAGACTATTCTTTTTTTTGCAGATTTATTCATCCCGTTAGAAACAACCGTGGTTTTAATGATTAAAAACTTCAAATCTTGTATTTAGAGACTTTTCATTTTTTCAAAAAGCTCTTTACTATAAAGTGAGTTTTTTGCTTCGGCAACCTTTTGAATTCCTTTAAATAAAGATTTTAGATTTGACTCAGATTGATCTTTATCTCCTATACATTTTATTAGCGCTTCTTCAATTGCTCGATAATGCCAAGTATCATGGATAGAATGACCATACCAATATTCTTGCTGATTAAATGGCATACGATCATAAGAATATCCATTTTTTGGGAATAGTTCTGGTAAATCTCTTTCAAAAGCATCTATAAGATTTTTCATTTCATAGACAACAAAAAGCTCAAGAAACAGTAGGGCTCCCACCACCTCAAAAACATCCTTTGATTGAGATAATTCAACCATTATGTTTTCATGATTCTTAGATGAATCAAGCTGAAGCCCAACAAGTTCTTCTTTATAAACACCAAATGTTTCCAGAGATCGCAATCGCCAAGTCTCATGCTTATATTCATGGTTAATCCGCCCGGCAAAATATCCTATTTCATCCCATCGATTTAATCTAAAGACTTCTGCAAGCTCATGAGAGGTGTTTTCTGAAAGATGCTCTGCGTTTTCCAAAAGCGAAATAAAATATGCAACAGCGGAGTACTTTTCTTTGACCAGGAACCTATACCCTTCTAGTGATATATTTTCTTGCCTGATTCTTGAAAAAAAATCGTTATTAAGAACATCTAACAGCTTAGATTTGAGAAGGTTACTGAAAACAGACTCCTGGATTTCTTTGTTTATAAATTCAATTTGATTCATATATCTTTAATAATCGAGATTATGGAGGTATTATACCAGTTCAAATCTCGTTAGGATATAGATTGGAAATTAGCAGATTATTTTTCTTTTATCACCCTCTAAATGTTCAATTTTTATTTCTATCATACCCTCCGGCACGGCTTTCCAAATTTGATTCGGCCATTCCACGAACAAGATATTTTCCGGAGAAGACTTATAAAATTCCCAATCAATCGCCTTCAAATCTTCTTCGTTTTCCAGACGATACATGTCCATGTGCACCAATCTTTTGAAAGAGTGGTTTTTTGTCTCACGGTTTTCCTCTGGGATTTCATAGATTTTTTGAATAACAAAAGTCGGGCTTGAAACCGTGTCAGAGACGCTGAAAAACTCCGCGACACCTTTCATAAAAGTCGTTTTCCCCGCACCCAAATCCCCCACCAAACCGACAAAAACCGGCCCGGAAGAATGCTTAGAAACAATCTCCCCCGAAACCGCTTTCGCCGCTTCCCTAGTTTCATTTTCCGACCCAGTAAAGTATTTCATAACCCCATTTTAGCACATGACATGTTACAATGCTGGAATGAAAAACCCTAGAATAAATGCTTTGTGTATTATAAAAAACGACGACAAAATTCTTGTCTCAAGAGGTTATGACGAAGTGGAAAATAAAAACTTTGCCAGATTGCTCGGGGGCGGAGTTGAGTTTGGAGAAAAAGCTTTAGAGGCTTTGCAAAGAGAATTTAAAGAAGAGCTTGGCGCGACTTTAAAAAATGAAAAACTCCTTTCTGTGATAGAAAATATTTTTGAATTTAATGGAGAAGCCGGACATGAAATAACTTTCTTGTACTCGGCGGAAATTGTAGAAAAAGAATTTTTTGAATCTGACAAATTTAAAATATTGGACAGTGAAAAAGAAAAATATGCCGAGTGGGTAAATATTGAAGAAATAAAAAATGGATTGATTGTTTATCCGAAAGAGACTATTAGCTATCTTTAGATTCAAGGAAAGTTCGCAAAAAATATAAATCTCTCACGATATTAAAAGCTGTATTGTAATACTCAACCAAGCCGCTTTTTACATCATTCTCTTGTCTTTCAAAAATATTTAAAGCTTCTTTGGGTTTCACCCATTTAACTTTTATGCCTATTTCTTTCTCGTCATCGGTTCTTAAATCTTCACCTGTTTTATCACCAACTTCAGCAAGATAACAAAAAGTATTATATTTCTTTTTGTCTCTACCTCTGTCTTCAAAAGACTCCGTTAAAAATTTGATATTCTTACAACTGCATCTCGTTTCTTCTTTACATTCTCTCTTTACGGCATCAATAATATCCTCGCCATCATCTACTCCACCACCAGGCAAAGTAAAATATTTATGGACATTGTTTCCAATCATCGCCATTTCTCCTTTAGTATTCAGTAAAATTATCTTAACAGTTTTTCTTTCTTGCCATTGGTCAGCGGCAAAATCTTTGTTAGGAAAAATATCTTTATCGCTTATTTTAAAAACATTCTTTTTCATAATCAAATTATATAAAATTTTACTCTTTCGTAAAACAACAAAACCCGCCCCTCTGCTCGCGAGCAGAGGGGCGGGTTTTGTTTTATTTATTTTTTACCTCGCAATCTTAATCTCTTTTTTTTCCTCTTCAACTTCTTGTCTATCTCTCGTCACCTTTCTAGCGATTAGAATTATCACCAAAATGATAAGCGCGATCAGAAGCC
>CAZKOZ010000033.1:0-6703 GCA_964554525.1 uncultured Candidatus Saccharibacteria bacterium
GATTTATCAGCAGTCATGAATTTTGGGTTTGGGCGTGCGCGTTGTCGCTTACAAGAATCGGCGCCAGTATGGTGCAGGTTACAACAGAAAGTTATTTCTTCAAAAAGATAAAACGAGACGACACGAACAAAATATCAATTTTCAGAAATGCTTCCCCTATCGCCATGCTTGTCGCTCCGGCAGTTGCCTCAATATTTTTATCAGTTGTTGACTTGCGTGAACTTTTCATTATCCTGGGAGTAATAGTCCTTTTGGCGCTAATGCCAAACTACAAACTTCATGACACAAAATAAAAGAACAAATCCGAATCCGAAAAAGGCTTCAAAACAGAAAAAAGACAAGGGAGTACGAATCAATAAATATCTGGCAGATATGGGTATTTCTACACGTCGTGGCGCTGATTCATTGATAAATTCCGGAAAGGTTTTAATAAATGGAAAAATTGCAAAACTTGGCGACCAAGTGGAAGAGGCGGACAAAGTTTCGGTAAAAGCCGGAAAAGAATCTGAGAGACTGGTGTATTACGCCTATAACAAGCCTGTCGGTGTCGTAACGGTCGGCAAGCAACCTGGCGAGAAAGAGATAAAAGATGTGGCCAAATTTCCAACCACCGTCTTCCCTATTGGCAGGCTGGACAAAGATTCAAATGGTCTACTCATAATGACAAATGACGGTCGGATAACAAAAAAACTTTTGGACCCAAAGTATGATCACGAAAAAGAATATTTGGTTGAATTAAACAAACGTGTTGAACACCTTTTCATGGTAAGACTTCGCGACGGCGTCCGACTTGGTTCTGGAAAAAATATAGAAATGACGAAAAAAGCCAAAGTTAGAAAAGTTGGCGAAAGATCGTTTGAAATAGTTTTGAGAGAAGGAAAAAACAGACAAATCCGCCGCATGTGCAAAGCTTTTGGTTACGAAGTAAACAAACTAACCAGAGTGCGAGTCATGAACATCAAACTTGGAAATCTAAAAACAAACAACTTCAGACAGATAAAAGGCAAAGAGCTTGATGATTTCCTGAAGAATCTTTTATAAAACAAAAATCCCTTCACAGGGATTTTTGTTTATACTTTATAAAGTATATTCTATACTTATATATCAATCTCCGCCAACTTTGCATTTGTTTGAATGAAAGATTTTCGCGGAGGAACTTCAGAACCCATAAGCATGTCAAACGTTTTGTCGGCTTCAATTGCGTCTTCTATTTTCACCTGAAGAAGTATTCTGTTCGCGGGATCCATTGTTGTTTCCTTGAGTTCGTCAGGATTCATTTCACCAAGACCTTTATAGCGCTGAACAGAGAATTTTGGTTTTTTATTTTTTGTTTCTTCGACAGCTTCTCCGCCAATCGTCTCAGCTTCATCTGCTTCGCCTTCATTTTTTATTTCATCTTCTGAGACACCCTCTTTATTCAAAAAAGAATTTTTTTCTTCGTCGGAATAAAGATAGGTTTTTTCTTTGCCTTTTGTCACCTTATAAAGTGGCGGCTGAGCGATATACAAATACCCCGCTTCTATAACCGGACGGAAATACCTGTAGAAAAGTGTGAGTAAGAGAGTACGGATGTGCGCCCCATCCACGTCGGCATCGGTTGCAATGATAATTTTATGATATCGAATGTCATCAATATTGAAAGTATCGCCGATTGAAGTACCAATCGCCACAACAAGAGCTTTGACTTCATTGGAAGCAAGCATTTTGTCCAAACGCGCGCGTTCAACATTTAGGATTTTACCCTTGAGCGGAAGAACAGCCTGTGTTCTTCTGTCGCGACCCATTTTTGTTGAGCCGCCAGCAGAGTCTCCCTCAACAATAAAAAGCTCTGATTCTTCGGCTGATTTTGACTGACAGTCGGCAAGCTTACCGGGAAGTGTCATGCCTTCCAGCGCGCCTTTTCGGAGAACTGAATCTTTAGCTGCCTTTGCAGCTTTTCTGGCCTTAAGAGCCAGCACGGCTTTGTTTAAAATCGCTCTGGCTTCATCCGGATTTTCTTCCAAGAAATTTGAAAATGCGTCAGAAAAAACAGATTCCACCGCGCCACGAGCTTCAGGACTTCCAAGCTTATCTTTTGTCTGCCCTTCAAATTGAATATCCGGCATTTTGACAGAAATCACTGTGGTCAAACCTTCCAAAACATCATCTCCGGTGAATCCGCCTTCTTTTTCATTTAAGATGTTATTCTTTTTGTTGTAATTATTTATGAGCCTCGTAAGCGCGGTTTTGAAACCGGTAACATGCATACCCCCGCCCGGAGTGTAGATGTTGTTGGCAAAAGGCATGATTCGCGAAGAGATGTCGTCCACATACTGAAGCGCGATTTCAACTTCAATATTGTCAGCCTCTTTTCTTGTGTAAAAAATCTTTTTATTAACCGGCTTCAAGTCCTCGTTGTAATGAGCAACCATTGAAACAATTCCCCCTTCAAAATAAAAAGTGGTGGACGGAATTTCAAGTCCCAAGTCTTTTATATAGAAAGCGTTTTCGTCGTCTATTTTGCCATCGTATTCTCGCGCGTCATTTAAAGTTACACGAAGCTTGCGTACCAAGTAAGCTTGCTCGCGATAATGATGAACGATTCTTTTCCAATCAAATTTAACTTCTTTGAAAATTTCAATGTCGGGTTGAAAAGTTACTATCGTGCCGTTTTCTTTTGAAGCCGCTATTTTTTTAACTTTGGCTAAGGGTTTACCAATTTTATATTCTTGAACATGTTCACCGCCGTCTCTGTGAACAATCACGCGTGTTTTAGTTGAAAGAGCGTTAACTACCGACGCGCCGACACCGTGAAGCCCGCCAGAAACTTTATATCCTTTGTCATCACCGCCGAATTTTCCACCGGCATGAAGCGTCGTCATGATTGTCTCTAAAGCCGAGACTTTAGTCTTCTTGTGAATATCAACCGGAATACCGCGACCATTGTCGGCAACCCGAACGTAGTTATCGGGCAAAAGAGTGATCTCAATATGGTCGGCATGTTCAGCCATCGCTTCATCGCGCGAGTTGTCAAAAATTTCCTTTATTAAGTGATGCAAACCATCCGGACCAGTTGAACCAATGTACATTCCGGGACGTTTTCGAACAGGCTCTAAACCTTCCAAAACTGAAATATCGTCTGCGCTATAATTACTAGTATCTTTTGCCATATTTTCGAGATTTATTGATTATTTTACTTCGCCATTATAGCAAATTTTTGGTTTTTAAACAATCAATTTAAAGCCAAAATTGGGTGAAATACCTGAAGTTAAGGTATTAAAAGAAAAGCCCCGCGCCCTTCATCTGCGCTCTGGTAACAGGTCCGAAGTATCCTTGCGCTGGCGAAATGTTGTTCCTCTTTTGATATTCAGACAAAGCTTGTCTTGTTTGGTTTCCAAATATGCCGTCGGCTAATATACGGTATCCTTGGTTTATAAGTATTGTTTGCAAAACTTTGACGTCTTCTCCCCTGTCTCCGAATCGCAGATCACGCTCAGGTAGAATCGGAACTGTGTTTGAAATACCTAAAAGATCAAGAACATTTTGCGGAAAGATTATGCCCATGTTATAGGCTTGGATTAAAATGTCTTTGTATTGAGTAATGAGAGATTGTGTTGCTTGTTCAGTGTTGAATACGTTGGCAAGATTAGCAGGAGGCATGTAACCCACTATACGACTCCGGGGTGGGATAACTTGGGGAGGTTGAGGATCTTCAGGATCGGGGTCCCCTGGGTCTTCGTCTTCATCTAAAATAGTGGTAAAAGTCCAGACGTCGCTTTTTACTGTGCTTACCCCATCACTCACAGTAACATACCATTCGTAACGAGTTCCCTCTTCCAGTCCAACCCATTCATGCTCTACATTTGATCCGGAAACAACATCTGTTTTTATTCCTAGTTGAACATAATCATCGTCCGGATAAAAATCATAGTTCAAAACAAACTCATTACCCGACGAAGTATTAAATGCCTCCAAGGTCGGTGAATAAGTATAAGCGTATATGTGATTATTTTTAGGACTAAAAACATAATACCTAAGCCAACCATTGCCACCATTTGGCTGAATAGGTGCTTGGTAATTAGCCAAAATTTGATGAACCGTATTTCCATTATCACCAACACTGGTTAAGCGTCCAAGTCCGGTGTTCAAGACATGCCCATTAACAACAAAAAATATATTTTCATGCGATTTCATAAGTTCATTCCACATCTCTTCTCCATCATGCGCGTCGGAACCAACACCATATACATGAGGATTCCAGTTGTGTCCAGTGGTATGCCTTGTGTTATCGCTATACATGTAAGTATGGGTAACAATCATGATCTGATGATCCGGATGATCGGCGACAACTTGATTTGCCCAATCAATGACAGATTGTCGCGGACCAAATTCAAGAGTCATAAAAAGATAATCAAAACCGTCAAACGAAAGCCTTGTATAAACATTTTCAGAACTGCCAGCCTCGTAGAATCCCCCATCAAACCAACTCTTTTCTTCATACCACTCATCATACGCAATATTTGTGTTAAACAAAACAGCGCCTCTTGTTACAGCCTCGTCGTCATAATCATGATTCCCAATAGAGACAAGAGTGGGGATATTATTATTTTTTAAAATATTCAAAGCCGCCATTGCATTCGCCCATTGCGCTTCGGAATAACCATTCTGAACAATATCTCCCTTATGAAGAACCATTTTTATATTCAAATCATCAATATTATCAACAATCCACTGTGTTTGCGCCAAAAAAGTGCTCGGGTAACTTTGAGAATAAGACTGTGTGTCCGGCAATGTCATAATCGTAAAATCATTCGCTGTTTCAAAATATTTGCGACCATAAAAAGTAACAATCAGATCATCCTCTTCATAGTCGCTGACATTTACACTAAGGGTTGGCGATGTTGAAACCCCCAGAGTTTCATCGGCTGGGAAATTTAGAATCGGCTCATCTGGCGGTAAACTTAGACTAGCCCATGTCGCGCCATGGATTACGCCATTGCGTCCATTCACCACATCTGTCAAAGAGCTTCCTGATCCCTCATCCATTGGCCACCTTGCAACTTGACCATCCTCTATTATTTCTCCAAGCATGATTGACTCTATTTCAGACTGAGTGAGCGCGACATTCCACATGCGAAGATCTTTGATAAAGCCACTTGAATGAAACGAATTATTATATGGTGTCTTGCCAATACCAACACCAATATTTGCACTTATAGAACCCGTTGGAGGCGTATTTGTAACCCACTCGCCATCAGCATTTTTAGAAAGTCTCATTTGATTGCCGGTTCTGTCTAAAACAGCGGTGAAAAAAGTCCATTCGTCCAAGTTAAAACACAAGTAATCTGTATTTCCTTTATGAGTATCAACTCTGTTGTTAGAAGTATTACCCAACATAAAATTCATACCAGCTTGTCCTTCATTACAATATTCTCTATTACTGCCAACGAAATACCCTCTATTAGCAACCGGTCTTTTATCCAAAATAACATCCCATACTTTTGATATATCTTGTTTAGCAGAATCAAGCTTTACCCAAAATGTTATCGTAAAACTGCCGCTTTCCGGATCTAATGACGTGTGGTGAGGAACTAGGGCATAATCATCAATACCATCAAATCTTAAGGCATAGTCATTAGAGGCCTCAGCATTGCTTACCGTAAAAATAAATGTAGGGTTTGAAAAGACGAAAAATAAAATAATAAAACCGGCAAAAATATTTTTTAATAGATTTTTTCTTAACATAAAAATTGAATACAAAAAGCCCGCCACGGGTAGAGACCGAAGTCTCTCGCGCCAGTTTCCCGGACACGGCCGATCAAAGCTAACCCCATGACGGGTTTTTCACTTTGATCGGACTTTTCTTGCTTTCACCATGCCGATGCTTACGCATCGGTTTAGGTTACTTGCTTGAATATTAAATTGTGCGAACTTAACGACCGACAGATCGTCGTGGACATTATAACATGCTTTTTGGCAATGAAAATACTGTTGGCTCTAAAATGAGATTTTTTACCTAAAGATTTTGCATTTGCGGGGGTTGAGTCGGGATTATCTAACTTCCCAACCTTTTTCTTTTATCTTTTCGTAAATACTTGCCATAATTGGCGCGACTTCTTCGTCTGTTAATGTTTTTTCTTCTGACTGAAACACAAGTCTGTAAGCATATGAAGTTTTGTAATCCTTTTGATACTCATCCAAAAATCTTGGCGAACACGCCAATAACTGAGCGTCATTTAAAATATCTTCAAGTTCTTTTCTCGGAGTTTCGTTTGGAAGCCAAGCGGCAACATCGCGGACAATGAAAGGATATTTAGACCAGGCCTTAAATTTATCTAAATCAAGATTCTTGTTGCTGAAAGAAATTTCGCTCGTAATTCCCTTCTCTTTTATAAATTCATTGAGCTTCCATTCACGCGCGCCGCCGTTATCGCAAACAGCCACATGAAATTCTTCCACATCTTTTTCCGGAAAAACTGTTCCGATCTCAAATATTTTTATTTCAGAAAATCCAAGCAAATCAGAATTTAATTTATTCATTTCATAAGCCTCTTTTATTCCCTTTTCAAGATTTGTCCGAAGCGCTGACTTGCCCACCGCTCCACGAACCACTTCAACCTTGCCCTTTTTTGTGAAAGTGTAAGTTATAACTTCTGAAAAACCGCTATTCAAAAGGTATTCTCTCGCCAACAAAACATTTTTAAAATCTTCACTGATTTCTGAT
>CAZKOZ010000034.1:0-6268 GCA_964554525.1 uncultured Candidatus Saccharibacteria bacterium
CTTTGCGCCAATGAAAAAGAAATACGACGAATATCAAAAAAATCCAAAAAAAGTTTACGCTATTTTAGAAAAAGGTGAGAAGCGCGCCAGAAAAATCGCTGAAAAGAAAATGTTGGAGGTTAAAAAGTTGGTTGGCTTAGTTTAAATCGTTATGAATAAATATTTGAAATTCCTAATTTTTGCTGGAGTTATTGCGGCCATTGTTTTAATTTTTTCCAATAAGACTAAAGAAAATTTAGATAATTACCACATAATGCCAGACGGTTCAGTTATGATAAATGATCCTCACTTACATAATGCTCAAGTCAAAAGTGACGAAGATTTTTTGCTTGGAATGATCCCGCATCACGAAGAAGCTGTCCAAACAGCTAAAGAGGTTTTAGCAAGAGGTGGAAGCTTTCCAGAAATAATTATTTTGGCGGAAAATATTATTTCTTCACAAACGGGGGAAATAGAGAAAATGAAAGCATGGCACGAAGAATGGCTTGAAAAACCTTATCAAGATTCCAGAAGCTATATGCCAATGATGCGTGACCTATCTCTACTATCTGGCGCTGAGCTGGATAAAGTGTTTTTGGAAGACATGGTTTTACATCACATTGGCGCGATTTCTATGGTAGAGAGTCTCTTAGAATTTACTGAAAGAGAAAGCCTGAAAGAATTAGGAAGCGCCATCATCAAAGCTCAAAGCCATGAAATTGAAATAATGCAAGCCTGGCTAAAAACGAAATTTTAGCAAAACAAAAACTCCGCTAGGAAATTCCTAGCGGAGTTTTTGAATACAGAGCTTAGAGATTTATTATCTCGCAACAATTTTGAATTCCAGAACAAATATATCGTTTATTACATTGTCTCCCATGTTATCAAAAAACTTATCTGATCCATATCTGACTCCCCATATGGTTCTATCAACTTCTGTGGCGCCAACAAGGACAACGTTGCCGTTTTCCACGCCGGTTTTTACAGGAACCATAAGCGGGTGCGTTTCTCCTTTGACCGTTAGGTTACCATTTAACAAATAAACTCCCTCCACTTCTTCGACACCGACAACTTCGTATTTTGCTTCAGGGAAATTATCAACATCAAAAAAGTCAGATGATTTTAGGTGTTTTGTCAGCATGTCTTCATCTTTGCCTCGACCTGTTGATTCTGCGGCAATTGTACTCATGTCAAATACAATACTTCCACTTGTTATCTTTCCTTCGTTTATAGAAACAGATCCGTCTTTAATCGCGACGCGTCCGTGGTCAAAATAATTTTTGATTATCTTGCGACTGCCTGTCCATGCCACAACGCTCTCTTCTTGAGAGATATTGAATGTTCCGCTTATATCAGAAGACATTTCTTCTGTTTCTCCCATGTTTATTTGAGATGCCGGCGCATTCTTTTTGTCTTTACCCCAAAAGAAAATTGCCCAAACTGCTAATATTATAATTATGATTGATAACACTATCTTCATGTTTAATTTTTTATCTTAAATTAACTTATAAACCTTGTTGATTTGCATTATAGCATGTAAAAATGAGATAATTCAGAGTATGAAAAAAGGATATAAAGAAAACATAGAAAAACTAACGTTAGAAAATGATGATTTCAGGAAGGTGCTTTACACCGGTCTTCATATGCAGCTTGTGCTCATGAGCTTGAAACCCGGTGAAGAGATTGGACTTGAAGTCCACGAAGAGAATGATCAATTTTTTAGATTTGAGAAAGGTGAGGGTCGAGTCTTTATAGACGGAACATCTTATGATGTAAAAGGCGACGACGTGGTTATTGTTCCAGCTGGATCTGAACACAACGTTATTAACATGAGCAACAAACATGATCTAAAGCTCTATACGATTTATGCGCCGTCTCATCACAAAGACGGAATTGTGAGAAAAACGAGACAAGAGGCGATGGAAAACGAAGCTGACTTTGATGGAGTTACAACAGAATAAATTATTAAATTAAATAAATTTTTATGAGTATAAAAACAATTTTTGAAAAGCCGTTTGTTTACCCGGCTTTGATGTTGGCAGTGGCGTTTATTGTGGGTTCATTGATCGGAGGAGTTTTTATTTCAAAAATACGAGCCGGAGCAAACACTTTGTCTTCAACCGGTTCAGCCAAAATGCCTGTCATGTCTGATTTGGCAAAAATCAACGCCTCTTTTTCAAGAACTGTTAGCGAAACACAACTTGCGCGTGGCTACGAACTCATGAAGTCAGACGAAGCGAAGCTTAGAGATTATTTGACAAGAAAGGGTTTAACAGAAAAAGATTTCGCCATTTTACCAATTTCTTTAAACGAAAGATACGATTATGGAGATACTTCTCAGATAAAAAGGTATGATTTGAGACAAGAAGTCAGAATTCAATCAAGTGATATAGAAAAAATCGGAGAAGTTGCAAACGATTCCGGTGAGCTGATAAACTCCGGAATACTTTATCAAAGTTACGGAGTTCAATATTTTTATAGTGACTTGGCCTCAGCGAGAATTGATTTGATGGCGGAAGCTGTAAAAGATGCTAAAAACCGAGCCAATGAAATTGCAAAAGGTTCCGGTGGCAGGGTTGGAAAATTGATTTCCGCTTCATCCGGCGTTGTTCAGGTTCTTGCGCCAAACTCTCTCGAAATCAGTGACTATGGATCATACGACACATCAACACCAGAAAAAGAGATAATGGTTACAGTTAGAGCAAACTTTAGAGCTAAATAAATATGAGCGAGAAAAGAAATATTATAAAATACTTTGCTAAAAATTTAAGCATTGTTGTCGGACTTGTTCTTATCTGGAGGGGTATTTGGTACATTCTTGATTTTATTGATAATGTGTTTTTTGGCGGGAGTCATATCTTCACGGTTGTTTTTGGTATTATTTTAGGTTTGGCAATACTTTATATTCCGGATAAAGATCTGAAAGAAATTAGTAAACTCTAAAGGTGAAAAACTTTGAAGTAAATGGAAAGGTTTTTGTTTATCCAGGAGAAATGGGTTGGCATTTTATTTATCTTGATAAAAAGTTAGCAGAAAAAATCAAAAAAATTGGAAAGATTTATGGTGGAGGATTCGTTAAAATAAAAGCCAGTATAAGAAAAACTTCTTGGGATACAGCGCTTTTCCCTTATTCACGGGAAAAAACTTTTCTTCTTGCCATTAAAAAATCTGTCAGACAAAAAGAGGGGATTGTAGAGGGGGATGAAATCAAGGTGAAAGTGGCGCTGGTTTAATACACTAAACTTGCAATTATAAACAAAGTGTGGTATAGTCCTTGGGCAATCAAATATTGTTCTGTAGATTCCCGAAAATTATTATTTCGATGTTCTATGTGACAATCGAGGTTTTAATAATTAAGGGACGGCTTAAAACCGTTTAAATAAGTCTATGAACAACAAAACTAAGAGTCGCGGCGAAGATAAAACTTCTTCAGCTAGACCAAAAAGGAGCTTTTCGAAGCCAAAGAAAAATTACAGAAAAACAGAGGATAATAAATCGTCGGGTTTTTCTTCTGGTGGAGGATCAAGAAAAAGATTTTCACGTTCTTCGTCTCGCGGACCTTTGAATTCTAACAAGAGATTCGCAAGAAAGAGCACAGCAGATATTTCCAAATTTGTAAGAAAGGCGACGCCAGTAGAAGAAAAAAAGATCAACATAAAACATGTCTTTTCTGATTTTAAATTTTCGCAAGAGTTAAACCAAAACCTTGTTTCCAAAAATTATAAAGTGCCAACACATATTCAGGATGAGGCTATTCCTTATATCTTGAGCGGGCGAGATGTCGTCGGTTTGGCAAATACCGGAACAGGTAAAACCGGAGCATTTCTTTTACCTTTGATAGACAAGGTTTGGAAAGATAGAAATAATATTGTTTTGATTTTAGCTCCAACACGCGAGCTTGCAATGCAAATAGATAGAGAGTTTCGAGGTTTTTCTCATGGTATGAAGATACATTCAGCCATGTGTGTTGGCGGCATGCCTATTTGGAAGCAAATAAATGATTTGGCAAGAAAACCAAATTTTATTATTGGAACTCCGGGCAGAATCAAAGATTTAAGCGGTCGAGGTAAAATTCATTACGGAAGTATTGGTAATATCGTCTTGGACGAAGTTGATCACATGCTTGATATGGGTTTTGTTGAGCCGATTACTCTTATTTTAAATAACTTAAAAAAAGACAGGCAATCACTTTTCTTTTCGGCAACAATGCCAAGCAATATCAAAAATCTAATTACTAAATTTACAACTAATCCCGTGACTGTTGAGGTTGCATCAAGGGACAATATTAGCAATATCGATCAAGATGTTATCAAAATCACAGATCAGGCGACAAAGTTTGACAAACTAAAAGATATTTTGATTCAGCCGGGATTTGATAAGGTTCTTATCTTCACAGAAACCAAAAGACAGGTGGACAAACTTTCAAAAGATTTATTTAAAGACGGTTTTAAGGTTGAAGCTATTCATGGAGATAAACGTCAAAGTCAAAGAAAAAAAGCAATTGATTTGTTTGAGAGAGATCATGTAAATATTTTGGTGGCGACTGATGTTGCTGCGCGAGGACTTGATATTAAAGACATAACTCATGTTATTAACTACACGATTCCTGGAACTCACGAAGACTACACTCACCGAATCGGCAGAACAGGACGTGGGAATAAAAAAGGCGCAGCGCTAACTTTTATTTAAATAAAAGCATTAATAATAAAAGGTAAAAAAAGAGCCTCACCCAAAGGTAAGGCTCCTAAATTTATCCCCACATGAGCCAAAAAGTGACAATGCCACCCAAATAGCCCAAGAGTGCGGGGAGGGTTAC
The DNA here is from genome assembly GCA_964554525.1 of uncultured Candidatus Saccharibacteria bacterium. Lineage (GTDB taxonomy): Bacteria > Patescibacteriota > Minisyncoccia > Phycocordibacterales > CSBR16-119 > JAUPTX01. The sequence continues at coordinate 4,796 of CAZKOZ010000034.1, forward strand.
TTTCTTCAAGTACCAGATGAAATTCATCTGGAGTATACCCATTGCTGCTACTCCTGCCGCAGAGCCTATTATGAGGATTGAACCACCGGTTCCGGCGCATAGCGCCAAGAGTTCCCAGAAAATGTGATCCATTCCGTACTGGGTCGAGGGATACATCCCTATTGCAGCTGCCACCAATGGTATGTTGTCAAATACGGCAGAATTAATGCCGATTGCTCCAGCTATTAGGTAGACATCCCCTCCAAGGGTGCTATCAAGCCAGTGAGCCAACAGTTTAAGGTGTCCTGCAACTTGAAGACCCGCGACTGCCACAAGAATTCCCAAGAAGAACAGCACGCTTGGCATGTCTATCCTGCGTAAAATTGCAGAAACAAGCAAATCACCCCGTTCATCGGGTCTGCTGCGCATGTGGATTATTTCTGTAACGACCCACAACACACCAAGTCCCACCATTATGCCAAGAAAAGGAGGTAGATGGGTTATGGCTTTGAATATTGGCACAAAAAGAAGTGCAAAAATCCCAAGCCAGAAGACGGTGTTGCGCTCATTTTTAGTCACCATGCTTTTGTGATGTCCTGTTAGTTTTGTGTTTTCGGGTTGTGTTATTTCGCCTTTTAATGTGCGTCCAATCCAAAGCAATGGCAAGACCATGCATACCAAGCTTGGCAAGATGAGCTTTGTGATTATGCTGAGAGTCGATACTTGTCCTCCGACCCAGAGCATAATCGTTGTGACATCTCCGATTGGACTCCAAGCACCTCCAGCATTTGCGCTTATAATAACCACCCCACCAAAAACAAGGAGAGTTTCTTTGTCTCCTATGAGTTTTCGGAGTAAGGCACACATGACTATTGTTGTGGTCAAGTTGTCAAGCACAGCACTTAGTCCAAAAGTCAAAAATCCCACAATCCACATCAGCGTGACTTTCTTGGTGGCTGTAATCTTGTCTGTGACTACTCGAAAACCTCCGTAGACGTCGATGATTTCTACGGTCATCATTGCCCCCATGAGAAAAAACAGTATGCCTGCTATTTCTCCTAAATGTCCTTCTAGTTTGTGGATCAGATCGGTGTGTCCATGCAAAGATTCATCGGGGAATATACTCTCCGCGCCCATCATTAGAATTGTCCATATGGCAACCCCGGTTAAAAGAGCTGAGGCTGCCTTATTGATGCGCAAGGGGTGTTCCAGAGCTATCGCCAGATAACCCAGAACAAAAAACACGGCCATGAGTTCAAACATGTTGAGGTTGTTTTGGTTTGTGTTTTGAGTGTAAAGAACCTTGGAAATACCAAGTTCAGGGTTATTCTACATAAAACCAATATTTTTTCAATATTAAGCATCGTCTTGCATAATCGTAGAGTTTTGATACCAAGGAAATTTTTTGATAGATGATACCTTTTAGAGGTTTTTTATTTTTAGTTTTCTGGTAGAATATCGCCATATGCAAAGAACTTATATTGAAAAACTAGG
>CAZKOZ010000035.1:0-5694 GCA_964554525.1 uncultured Candidatus Saccharibacteria bacterium
GCCTTGAAAGCCGGAAAAATCCCAGCCCGGGGCTGATCCAGAAAAACCGCCGAACCCCTGGGTGCCTTGGGCACCAAATCTGTCATACTGCGCTCGTTTTTGGTCGTCAGAAAGAACCTGATAAGCTTCGTTTATCTCTTTAAACTTGGCTTCATCACCGGTTTTTTTGTCAGGGTGATATTCATGCGCCTTTTTACGAAATGCTTTTTTAATATCGTCTTTTGACGCATTTTTATCTATTTCTAGAATTTTGTAGTAGTCTTTTGACATAAATTATTTTGAGAAGTTTGGTAAAAGCAGGAATTCTAAATTTTTCTTTTTTAAATTATCATATTCTCCTGATATAAACTTCTCCCACACAGACCACGGGTTATGATATCCGTAAACAAAACTATCATAACTCTTGAGATATTCTGGTAAATGCAACATAAAAGCAAACTCTGAAAGAATATAATGTGATCCGATTTTTATATCATCTTCCGTAATTTCTTTTTTTCTGAAACTATTGTTTACGAGAACTTTTTTTGTCTCGGCATCTATATCTTGATTAAATAAATTATTCTTCTCGTAAAGATTTTTAATATAAGCGAAAGATTTTTTATATTCATCATTATTTTCAATATTTTCTTTTTCCCAATTAAATACTTTCACCCTACTTGAATCAATATTTTGATTATCAATTGATGATTTAACTCTATTGCGGAAATTATTCCCTTGAGGAATTGCTTTTTTACTTTTTGCGATATCTTCTGGATAACCGAGAGCCACATAAGTAGAAATGGCTGGAACATCTGGAATAAACACACCAACTTTTTCGTATTTTTCTAGACAATAAACAAGAAGTTTATCTATAACTTCTTGTTTAAAGTATCCATTCCCTGGACTCATTCCGATTATTAGTAATTTATTTTTAATCATTATTTATTATCCTCCACCTCAGCATCTTTTATATTATCATCTTTCTTTTCTTCCCCACCTTGCGCGCTCGCGTCGTCCGCTTGCGCAGACTTCGCCATCGCCTCATGAATCTTTTGCATTTCATTTGCAAGTTCCTCTGTCGCGGATTTTATCGCTGTTCCGCCATCCGTGTGCTCTGGAAGTTCTTTTACAGATTTAAGTTTTGAAACTTTTTCTTCCACGGATTTCTTCACGTCTTCGCCGATTTTTCCTTCAGAATCTTTGATAGCCTTTTCCGCGGTGAAAAGCGTCATTTCTGCAGTGTTTTTGATATCGGCAAGTTCTTTCTTTTGCTTGTCTGATTCGGCGTTCACTTCGGCATCTCTTTTCATTTTTTCAATATCAGCGTCGGTCAAACCGGAAGACGCTTCAATTCTGATTGACTGTTCTTTGCCGGAAGTTTTGTCTTTCGCTTTGACGTTCAAAATTCCGTTTGCGTCAATATCAAAAGTTACCTCAATTTGCGGCACGCCTCTTGGCGCCGGCGGAATCCCTTCCAAGACAAATCTTCCCAAAGACTTGTTGTCGGTCGCCATCGGTCTTTCACCTTGGACGATGTGAATTTCTGTTGAGGTTTGATTGTCTGCCGCGGTTGAAAAAACTTGTGATTTGTTTGCCGGAATTGTTGTGTTTCTTTCAATCAATTTTGTCGCCACACCGCCCAAAGTTTCAATACCCAAAGAAAGCGGAATAACATCAAGCAAAAGAATATCTTTTACGTCGCCTTGCAAAACTCCACCCTGAACAGCCGCGCCGAGAGCCACCACTTCATCCGGGTTGATTGATTTGTTCGGTTCTTTGCCAAAAAGATTTTTCACCGCTTCTTGGATTGCCGGCATGCGAGTTTGTCCGCCGACCAAAATAATTTCTTCAATTTCTGAGAGTTTGAAACCGGAAGCTTCCACCGCGCGTTTTGTGATTTCAATTGAGCGGTCAATAAATTCTTTTACCAGATTTTCCAAAGTCGCTCGCGTCATTGTCATGACAAGGTGTTTTGGTCCGGACGCGTCGCTCGTAATAAACGGAATATTTATTTCTGATTGCGTTGTCGTTGAAAGCTCGTGCTTTGCTTTTTCTGCCGCTTCTTTTAGACGTTGCAAAGCGAGCGCGTCTTTTGTGATATCAATACCGGAATCTTTTTTAAATTCATCGCCAATCCAAGCGATGATTTTTTGATCAAAATCTTCACCGCCCATGTGCGAGTCGCCGTCTGTTGATTTTACTTCAATCGTGTCTTCAGAAACTTCCAAAACAGAAATATCAAATGTTCCACCGCCGAAATCGTAAACGACGATTTGCTCGTCTTTCTTTTTATTGAATCCGTAAGCCAAAGCCGCGGCTGTCGGTTCGTTGATGATTCTTTTGACATCAAGTCCGGCGATTTTCCCCGCGTCTTTTGTCGCTTTTCTTTGCGCGTCGTCAAAGTAAGCCGGCACTGTGATCACCGCTTCTGTAACTTTTTCGCCGAGCTTTTCTTCCACGTCGGCTTTTATCTTCGCCAAAATCATCGCGGAAATTTCTTCCGGTGTGTATTCCTTCTCGCCCATCTTAACTTTCACACCTCCATTTTCTGCTTCAGAAACTTCATATGGCGCGGTAGCTTTGTCTTTTTGCACAGGAGCATCGCCAAATCTGTGACCCATGAATCTTTTGATTCCGTAAACTGTGTTTTTTGGATTTGTGACAGACTGACGCTTCGCCAAAAGACCGACAAGCCTCTCGCCTGTTTTACCCTCCGCGACAATAGACGGAGTGGTTCTGTTACCCTCTTTGTTTTCAATAATTTTCGGCTGACCTCCCTCAATAATAGAGACAGCTGAATTTGTTGTTCCTAAATCAATTCCGATTATTTTTGACATATGATTTTTCAATTAGATTTTACTGATAATGATTTCTGACTCTTTTTATAAATTCTTCAAGATCATCTATATGTACTTTCATATCCGAATAATTACCCGAAGCCCCTAGATATCTTATGCCTTCACCAAGATTATATTCGGGAGATAATCCTTCTTCTCCATCAAGCAAAGACGCCACGCTTTGAGATTGCCTTTTAAGTTCTTGGGTTGCAAAATCACCGACTCTAACGAAACCATTTTCGTCGGCTTTGTTTATATATTTTTCCTTTATAGACTTCTCATTGTTAATTTTTGGCTGTTCCATATTTTTATTTATTAAACTTGTAAATAATAACTTTCGCCGGTCGTATCACATTCGCGCCCTTTTTGTATCCCTTCTGCACAATTTTAGCGACCTTGTGATCATCGTCTTTATTTTCTGTTTCTTTTGTCTCAAGAGCTTGGTGAATTTCCGGATCAAAATCTACTTCAATCTGATCAATTTCTTCCAAGCCATATTCTTTCATCACCGACTTCATTTGATTGTAAATATATTCCACGCCAATCCTCCAATTTTTGTCCACCGCCTCCCAAGTTTCTTTGTTTGAGAACGCCATGTCAAAGCTGTCTAAAACCGGCAAAAAACTTTCAAGCGCCCCAGTCTGGATTATTTCCGCGAGCCGCGACCGCCCGTCTTCCGTTTCTTTTTTAAGGTTCGCGTATTCGGCTCGGGATCTCTGCCATCCATCCAAATATTCTTGCCGCTCTTCTTTTGCTTTTTTAAGCTCATCTTTTATCTTTTTGATTTTGTCTTTTGAGGTTTCGTTTTCGTCCTCAAAAATAATTTCCTCGTCTTCTTTTTCGTGTTTTTTTGACATAGATATTTTTACTGGCCCCGCCGCGGCGGGAGAATTAAATTTATAATCGTATTATATAAACTTAATGTATTTTTGACAAGTTTTTCACGCTCGCAAAATACTTGTCAAAGATTATATAAATCTGCTAAAATCTTGTCAATGGCAAAACAAAACAAAATTCAAGAAAAAATCCTTGAATTCCTAAACGGCAAAAAAGCCTCAGAAAAAGGCGATTTATTTCATGGTGTGGAAACACCCGAAAACGGCAAATACGCTGTTTCTAGGACGCTTAAAGGGCTAAAAGAGGGTGGTTTGGTGGAGGAGATAGAGACAGAAAGGTCTGCTTTTTACAAGATAACCCCGGAAGGGCGAAACAAACTCCGAAATATCCGTCTGTCTTCCCCGACAAGTCTTGTCTCCACCAACTGGGACGGCTTTTGGCGAATTGTGATTTTGGACTTGCCGGAAGAGCGAAAAAGCGAGAGAAATTCCCTTCGCTATATTTTGAAAAAAGCCGGGTTCGTTTGCTTGAAAAATTCCGTTTGGTTTTCACCATATCCTTTAGAACACCTTTTCATGAATATCAAAAAAGACATGAACCTCGGCGATGAACTTATAATTTTAGTAACCCAATACATTGACCCAATCTCCGAAGAAAAATTGTTGGAGGTTTTTAGGGGGTAAAAAAATTAGACACAGTATAATCTTGATTTTAGTTTTAATATAATCCAAAAGAAAACTTACAAAGTCCAAGTAAATAATTTATTTAAGAAGACTTTTTACTTTTACCAATTTTCTTAACATTTTTTGATTTCTTTATTCTTGTCTTTGCTTTTCCAATAGCATCCGGTGTGGGTAAATTTTCCGGCATAGTTCCACCCAGATTGGATATTGTGTTTCTTACCTTTTGACCAACCTCATAATGAGCCAGGTTTGCATTACCTTGTCCTTTTATATTTTCTCTTTTTATTTTTGCTTCTGTTTGCGTTGCCCGAAAAAGATTAGCCGCTAACTCTTCGCTGTTCATATGATCTAATATTTTTTGAGTTTTTCCTAATCTCTTTCTTGAATGTATATCTTGCATCGTTAGCCCACCATACAGACCCTTGTATCCTGAATTTTGAAAAATCGCAAAACTCTCCACACCCGCCCAAGAAGCGGTTTTCATTAAACTTGTATTGTGTTTTTTCATCTCCTCCCTAAGAAAAACTCTATTGTTATCTTCTATTAAATTATCTGAATTTTCTTGCCTTCTTGTTTGTATGGCAAAATATGTTTGACCTTTTGCGACAACAACTTTTGTTGGATCAGAATTTTGGACTATTAAATAGCAGGCATACCTGGATAAATATATAGTATCTATTAGTCTCTCCGCTCCAGATCCAATTTGAACCATTTCGTCCATATGGACGAAATGGTTGTGGATAACCTCACCACTGTTTTCGCAAGACATTTTAGCTTTATTTACCACGTTTAAAAACTTTCTATAATCACTATAGTCCAGCTCTTTCGCCAGTTCTCTTGATGACCAATATTCAGCGCCGTCATCGTCTATCCTTTTTATGGTTTCGAAACGATTTTCTCTCATAAGTAAATTTTAGCATAAAATTTCAAACAAAATATATTTTGAGACAAAGCTTAAATATGAGATAATGCGCTCATGAAATTCATTAAAAAACACAAAATTCTCTCAGCTGTAATACTAATTTTAGTCATAATTATTATCCTAACAGTCACAAATAAAAAACCCCCACCGGCGATAGAAACACAAATCGTCTCAAGACAAAATGTCTCGCAAACCATTGAAGAAACGGGTGTTGTTCAAGCCATGGAAGAAGCCGAGCTTTCGTTTGAAAGCATGGGTGTTATATCCTCTTTCTCGGTGCAAAAAGGAGATTCTGTAAGAGCTGGAGATGTTTTAGCAAAACTTGAAGACCGAGAACATTACGCAAATCTTTTGTCTGCTCGCGCCAGATTACAAGCGGAAGAAGCGGTTTTGTCTGGGCTTTTGGCGAACGCTGGAAATGGCGCGGCTTCTGACT
>CAZKOZ010000036.1:0-361 GCA_964554525.1 uncultured Candidatus Saccharibacteria bacterium
CGGATAGTTGCTCGGACCCCGCCCTAGGCGGGGCAAGAGAGGAAAGTCCGGACATCCACCCGCTTAGAGCGGGTAGCAAGGTAGTGGGTAACACCCATCTGGCGCAAGCCAAGAGATGCGAGCAGTGACGCCCGAGTTGAAAGACAAAGGCATCCCATGTGGATGAATTCTACTGAAAGGTAGAAGTGAAACGGCAAAATTCTTACCCGGATGCAAGGTCGTGTTGGCGAAAGCCAAAGTGCCGCTTGAGGTGTTTGGCAACAAACATCCCAGATAAATGACTATCTATTACAGAATCCGGCTTACAGATACAAACATATATATGAAAGAAACCACGTGCAAACGTGGTTTCTTTCTTTTT
>CAZKOZ010000036.1:371-5634 GCA_964554525.1 uncultured Candidatus Saccharibacteria bacterium
TAAAACATTAAAGAAAAGCCAGCCAGATTGGTAGCTTATTTTCTACATATGTTTGAGATAAGTAACCACGTGAATAAAAACAATAAATAACATTTTTAAGCGATAGCGTAAATTTGTTATTGTAATTTTTTAATACGACAACGAAAAAGCCCCGCACATTTCTGCGCGGGGACTTGATCAACGATGCTAGTGGTCACTGCTTGACCCCAAGAAATTTGTAGGCCGGTGACCAAGAGCTCTTATTCAGGAACGTGCCCTTAACAACGTACTTGCCTCTTAAGTTGCCGGCAGGGTCGTTCATCAATGCAAAAGAGCAGGTCTCACACCAACCACCAGAAGTAAGCCCCAGTCCAACAATCCCACCCGGGTTGTAGCGACATCCACTCATGGCTTTCTCCTTAAGATGTGGAGGTAATCTCTCCCATCCATCTAGCACAGGAGATTTGGGTTCCTTGCACAGATGACTTAGAAGAACTTCGTCAGAATTCCTTCTCCAGAAATCAACGAACTCCTCTTCTGCTGCCGGTCTGTAACCAGCATCTTCCATGGCTTTGATGATCTGTTTGTTGTTCATCGTTTGATCAAACGAGAACAGGCTGTCGTTTTGTGCTTGTGTGTCAAGAACACAATACACAAGAACGATGAGTAGAGCTATGAGGTTCTTCATTGAAAGGAACGTTTTTGGTTTGATTCGCTACGATTATATCACACTTAATCCTAGCTTGTCAATACCAAAAATCGCCCTAGAAATAGGGCGATTTTTGATGTTTTTATTTATCTTCTTCTTTCTTCTCCCCCGTTCCGTCAGCTTTGGCGTTTACTTCGTAGCTCGTGTTTTGTTGTTCAAAGAAGTTTACGAGTTCATACACATCTGTTGCTGTTGTCATCCACTTTGCCGGATTTGTCACATTGTAGTGAATCGGCAAGCCAAGCTCTTCCAAACGTCTGTCTGTCACATACTGAACATACTGATTCACATAATCGGCATTCAGTCCCAGGATTCCTTTCGGGAAAAGATCTTTGTTGTAAGATACTTCCAAATCCACGCCTTCAATAATTATATTTCGGATTTCATTGGCAAAGTCCTCTGTCAAAAGTTCGCTGTTTTCTTCCAAGATGTTTAAGATGAGGTTCATTCCGAACTTTAGGTGAAGCGATTCGTCTCGCAAAACCCAGTTAATCATTGAACCGAAATTTCGCAGCTTGTTTCTTTGCCTAAAAGAAAGCATGACCATGAATCCTGAATAGAACCATATTCCCTCCATCACAATATTTGTCGCGACCAAATTTCTAATGAAATCTTTTTTGCCGTCCGGAGAATCAATGTTTAACGTGTCTTCTGTCATTCGCTTCATGTAGCGATTGATAAAATCTTCTTTTGCTTTCATTGATGGTGTTTCAATGTGCATTCCGTAAACTTCCTCACGATCAAACGGAAATGTTTCCAAAACATATTCAAAAGCCACACAGTGATTCGCTTCTTCCCACATTTGCTTGGCAAGATACAAGTGACACTCCGCAGATTTGATGTATGGATAAACACCTAAAGCAAGAGATCTGTTGACGATAAGTTCGGCAGGATTGAAGAAAGACATGATGAATTTTACAGAGTGTCTTTCGTCGTCTGTCATTTTTTCAAAATCCTCCAAGTCTTCTTTCAGGGCAATTTCGTGCGGATACCAAGTGTTGGCAATCGCTTGATCATAGAGTTCTCTCGCCCATTTGTATTGCGAAGGATATAAATTTGTATCTTCTGGTGAAGCTTTTCCGATTAGTGCCATATGTTAGTTGTTAGTGATTAGTAAATTATTCGCAGCTGATGCAGATGTTAGCTTCGCCTGGATCTTCAATATCCGGAACGCTTCCATCTGCCAAAACCGGTTGTTTTATTGGCGCAGACTCTTTCATGGAAGCGGACACGGGAGCAGAAGATGCCATTTTAAGTCCGGCAAATCCAACCTTTCCAAGACTTGTCGCTTTGTTAACTTTTGTCGTTGATTGCTCTGCTGTGTGTCGCGGCTTCATGTGGAGATAATAAGTTGACTTAAGTCCTTTTTCCCAAGCGGCGTGGTAAATTCTCATCGTCTCATCAATATCGCGCGTTTCCAAATACATGTTTCGAGAAATCGCCTGATCAATCCATTTTTGCGCTCGCGCTGCGACTTCAATAACTCCAACCGGATCTGTGCTGAAAGATGTTTTAAATCTTTGGCGAAGTTCTTCCGGAATTTCTGAAATATTCGAAATGTCTCCCTGGCTCTCAATAATTTGACCTTTAACTTTTTCCCAAAGATCTATTTTTTTAAGTTCGTCCACCAGGTTTGTATTTATGTCCAGATATTTACCGGAGATTTTATTTCTGGAGAAAACTTGCGCAAAGCGAGCGTCAATTCCGGGAGTTGTGCCAGCCACCAAACCAAGGTTGGCATTGGGAGCAATTGCCAAAACTGTCGCATTTCGCATTCCGGCCTTAACTTTCTCTCGCAAAATATCCCAATTAAGTCCGCCATGTTTTGAACCTTTTTCGATTTGCAATTCCACTCCTCGTTCTTTTTCAAGTCTTGCCAATGTATCAATCGGCACAAGTCCGCGAGACCAACCGGATCCAGCAAAATTTTTGTAACTTCCGCGATCTTTTGCAAGTCTTGCGGATTCATCAATGGCGATATAGCTCATGAATTCAAAAATCTGATCGGCAAAATTGTATGATTCTTCTGAATCGTAAGCGAAGCCCAACTTCTCCACAGCATCAGCAAAACCTGTAAGCCCTAAACCAACGGCGCGATTTTCTGAGTCGGATTTTTTCGCTTCTTCTACCGGCAAAAGGTTTATATCAATCAAGTTATCTAAATGCCTTATCGCAACACGAACAGTCTCTTCAAATTTTTGCCAATTTACTTCTTTGCCGTTTAGATGCGGCGGCAAAGATACTGACGCTAAATTACACACGGCAATATTGTCTTTATCCTGCGGCAGAGCGATTTCAGTGCAGAGGTTAGACATGTGAATTGTTCCAGTATTGTCGTTAATTGCGCGCAGATTCATCGGATCTTTCCATGTAAGCCATGGATGGGATGTTCCCTGAAGAGCCACTAGCATTTGTCTCATCAGATTTGCTGCTGACATTTTTCTCCACAAATCCATCTCGCCTTTTTCGGCTTTTTCAATATATTCAGCATATCTTTTGCTAAATGCTTCGCCGTAAAGTTCAATCAAGTCCGGTGTTTCTTTCGGATCAAAAAGATACCAATCAGCGCCGGCTTTAACACGCTTCATAAATTCGTCTGAAATATATGCGGCTGTATTGGCTGTTCTCATGCGAAGGTGGTCGTCACCGGCATTGTGTTTCCAGTCAATAAAATCCGGGAAATCGTAGTGCCAAGTTTCCATGTAAAATGCCAAAGCTCCTTTTTTCTTGCCACCTCTTTGCACAGCTCGCACAGCCACATCCATGATTTTCGCAAAAGGTGTCGGACCGGATGAAACAGTGTTTGAAGATGCAAGTCTTGAACCACTAGCGCGAAGTTTTGTTAAAGAGACACCAATACCACCTGTGGCTTTTGAGATTTTCAAAACATCAGCGACAGACTTGGCAATGTGATCCATATCGTCTTCTACTTGGATAAGAAAACAGTTAGACATCGCCGGTCTGATAGTTCCGGACATCAAATTTGTAGACCCCCCCGCCAAATATTCCAAGCGAGACATTTTGTCGTAGAAATTTTTTGCCCATTCGTTTGGATTCTTTTCATTGTAAGCAAGACCCATCGAAATACGCATAAAAGTAAATTGCGGAGTTTCTTGAGAAATATTATTTTTATCTTTCAAAGAGTAACGATGAAGAAGAGTTGAAAGTCCGGCGTATTGCAAAAGTTCATCTCGAGATACATCTAAATGAGCCGCCAAATCTTTCAAATCAAACTTCTCCACCATTCTTTTATCCAAAAGTCCGTCTTTAACACCTTGTTCAACAAACTTTGGAAAAACTTCCACGTGTCTTTCTCTGATTATTGTCTTATTGTCTCTTGGATAGTCGCCCAAAATACGCTTATAGACTGTTTTCAGCAAAAGACGTGTCGCGACTTTGTCATACAGAGGATCATCTTTAACATTTTGAAGCGCAGTGTTAATCGCCGCCTCATCAATTTCATCTTCTTTGATTCCATCATAGAGAGTGAGGTGCATCTCTGTGGCAATTTGCGTAACGCGGCTGACAACATCTGGCAAACCTTCGCAGGCTCTCTCCAAGGCTCGATTGATTCTGTCAGCGTCAAACGCTTCTTTTGTTCCGTCTCTTTTTGTAATGTTTAGATTCATAGGCAACTTAAACTAAGTTAATAATTTTTCAAATTTGTTTTCCAATTGTAGCAGAGCGAGCGGCAAATTCCGGACAAGTAATCCACAAAAAATTCAAAAAACAGCCTTTCAAAATAGATTAAAAATTTTGTAAAGAAAAAACCTCCAAAAGTTTATATTTTTAGAGGTTTTTATGTATTAAATTTTCCGACTTTAAGAAATTATTGTAAAACTAGCGAAGTGTTGTCCAAATCATCTGATCGCCAACTTTTATTTTTTGCTGTTCCACCCAACCGGCATTAACTTCAATAACTTTAGAAGCTGGATATTTAGGAGTGAAAGACTTTGGGTAACTATCGGGCATAACATTTTGCGCAAAATCAACAACAGTTCCGTTATTGTTTATCCAAACAATGTCAATTGCAAAATTCATGTCCTTTGCCCATATGGCGTGGTAATCTTCTTCTTCAAAGATAAACAATTTGCCTTCATTTGGTCCTATTGAATGGACATTGCTGAGACCGCGAGTACGAGAAGACTGAGTATTTGCCACAGAAGCGGTAAGATGAACGCCACCAACGTTAACAATTGCCTTAGAAAGACCCAAATCATCCAGATCTATTAACCTTTTTCCTGATGGAACGTCGTTGTTTTGAACAACTCTATCCGGAGTATTTGTTTTACTGCCAGCGAATATCAAAAGTCCGGCAAAAACAACCACGATAACAACAAGAACCATGAGAGCGCTTTTCATAACCTTATCTTTTTTGTCTTTATTTTCCATATTTTTCCGCCGAAGCGGTACTAACTAATTGTTTAATAAAATCAATGGAAACAAACATAGTATAAAATATATTTGTTATCTTCGCGTTAAATTATAGCATAAAAAAATTTTGTAAAGCGAGATGTGGGAAAAATAAAAAGCTAAGCATATATTTTTTTACAAAAAGAGATGTTTTGGTTTTAT